>NZ_JBIVTF010000002.1:344873-526963 GCF_044756605.1 Paenarthrobacter sp. NPDC091711 | reverse complement strand
TACGGAGCCATGATCGCCATGTCCGTCCTGGCACTCCTCCCGGTCCTGGTGTTCTTCCTCGTCTTCCAGCGCTACATCGTCGAAGGCGTCTCCACGCAGGGCCTCAAGGGTTAGGAACAACAGAGAATGAGCACTATGAACGCCACAGGCAAGTCCTCGGGGAATCCCGGCCTTCCGGTCAACCGCTTTGCCCTCTTCGCCGAGACCATCCTGGCGGGAGTCATCGTGCTCCTTCTCTCCATCCCGTTGGTGACGGCGCCGGCTGCCTATGCGGCCGGCGTCGCACACCTGGAAAGGCACCTCAGCGGCAGGGATGATTCCCTCCGCAGCCTGTGGGGCAATTTCCGCCGCGCGCTTCCCGGCAGTTGGAAGCTGGGAATCACGACGGCGGTAGCCGCCGTCGTGATTGTCCTGAACCTGTTGCTCGCTCTGGTGGGTCAACTGCCCGGCCGGGCAGCGATCCTGCCCGCCACCCTGGTTCTCGCCGCGGCAGGGGCAGTCCTGTTCCTGCGGATCGCTGCCAACTGGAGCGGCGGGATGAACTGGGAAGGCGACGCCGACCAGCAGTCCGCCGAGGTTCCCGGCCCCGAGCGCTGGGCCGCGGCGTACGCCAGCGCCAAGACTGACTCGCTGCGTGACTGGACTGGCTCGCTGTTGCTGCTTGCCGCCGTCTTCATGGCCGTCGTCTTCGTGTGGATGCTGCAGGCATTATTCGTGATCGTTCCCGGGACCTTGGTCCTGGCCGCTGCCGCCGTCAAAATCCGTTCCCATCGTTGAGTTTTTGTACAGCTCATGCCCCTAAGGAGCCTCCTTAAGGGCATGAGTTGTACAAGAACTCCACAAGAATCCGTCCCGACCCGCTGAATCGAGCAGAACACTCCGTGTCGCCGCGCCCGTTCCCACCGCGCCCCACATCCACCGCACCGCGTGCCCGCTCCACGGAAAGCTGGCATTACCCGCTGAGGCACCACAACTACCGGATTTTCGTCACGCTTTCCCTCGTAGGGAGCGGCGGGGTGTGGATGCAACGCCTCGCCCAGGATTGGCTGGTGCTGCAACTCACGGGCAGCCCGGCGGCTGTTGGCGTCGCCGTTGCCCTCCAGTTCCTTCCGATGCTGGTGGTGGGCCCCATCAGCGGTGTGTTGGTGGACCTCTTCCCCAAACGCCGGATCCTCTTGGTCTGCCAGTCCGTGGCCGTGTTGCTGGCCGCAGGTCTGGCTGTGTGGAACGCGATGGGCGGCACGGATGTGTGGGTGGTCTATGCGTCCTGCATCGCCTTGGGCATCACCAGCGCGATCGATGGACCCGCACGGCAGGTGTTCGTCAACGAGGTAGTGGGCGACGCCGGCCTGCCCGCCGCCATCGGACTTAACAGTGCAATAGGGCAGTTGGGAGCCATGGCAGGCCCGGCGCTGGCGGGCGTGGTCATTGCCCAAGCGGGTCCGGCGGCAGCTTTCGGAGCCAACGCCTTGATTGGCGTATCGGTCCTGGTGATGATCGCCGCCATCAGGCCGGGGGAGCTTCATCATTCGCCGGAGGCGCATGAGCCTGGTGCCCGGCGCGGCCAGATCCTGGCCGGCTTCCGCTTCGTCCGGGCTCGTCCACCCCTGCTGCTGACTATGCTCCTCGCGGGATTGCTGGGCGCGTTCGGCATGAACGGCCCCGTAGTCCTCGCGGCGTTCGCAGACGGGGTGTGGCACAGCGGGCCTGCGGGCTTTGGGCTCTTCAACACTGTGAGTGCATTGGGGGCACTCGCAGGTGCGTTGGTGGCCACCCGCATCAAGCGCTTTGGACGGAAGGGGATCGTGGCCAGTGCCGGGCTCTTCGGGCTGACGCAAGGGCTGGCTGCTCTGATGCCCACGCAGGAGTGGTTCGTGGTGATGCTCATTGTGGTGGGCTTCATGACCTTGGTGTTCCTCACCAGTGCAGCCACCGCTGTGCAGCTCGAGGCCGGTGCCAGCGTGCGCGGCAGGGTCCTGGCCCTCTATTTCCCGCTGCTGCTGGGCGGTCACGCTTTGGGCGGGCTGCTGGCCGGGTGGCTCACTGAGGACTTTGGCGTCCGGACTGGACTGGTGGTCACGGGGGCGTTGGGCATGGTGTCCGCAGCCGTGATTGGATTCCTGCTGTGGCTCTACTCGGCCCGCCGACGCACCTAGGAGCGTGCCAGTAGTTTGAGCGCTTTTGTTAAAAGTGATAGCTCAAACAAACAAAAACTCCCTTGACGAGTGATGTAGCACACATCTAGTCTGAGAAAGCGTTTTCTGCCCGTAGCGCACGACTCAGATAAGGACGTTTGATGTCTACTCGAGCACGAAAAAATCTAGCCGCCAAAGTCGCAGCAGCGGCGGTCGCCGTCGCCATCACCATGACCGGCTGTGGCAGCGGATCCCAGCAGGCCTCCTCGGATGGCACCGTCACCCTTCGCTTCAGTTGGTGGGGTTCGGATGTCCGGCACAAGATGACCCAAAAACTCATCGACGCTTTTGAAGCGCAGAATCCCACCATCAAAATCAAAGGCGAATACGGCGATTGGTCCGGCTATTGGGACAAACTAGCCACCCAAGTCGCCTCCCAGGACGCCCCGGACATCATTCAAATGGACGCCGCCTACCTGGGGGAGTACGCCGAACGCGGCGCCCTGCTCGAGCTGAAAGACGTGGACCTCGCCAAGTTCGACTCAGCAGTGGCAGACGCAGGAAAGGTTGAAGGTAAGCAGTACGCCATAACCGCCGGCGTGAACGCCCAAGTGGTCCTGGCGAACCCCTCGATCCTCACAGCCAGCGGTGTCACACTGCCCGATGACAAGACGTGGACCTGGGACGAATACAACAAGACAGCCGCCTCCATTACCGAAGGCAGCAAGAGCGGGGTTTACGGTTCGGGTGCTGTCAGCGGTGACGCACCCATGAACCTCTGGTTCCGCCAACACGGTAAATCCCTCTTCACCGCCGACGGCAAATTCGGCTTTGATGAGGGCGACTTGACGGGATGGTACGAATACCAGGCAGAGCTCCGTGATTCCAAGGCCGTCCCGCCCGCATCAGTGATGACGGAGGATGCCACGGCCTCCGTTGACCAGCAGGGATTGGCTACCAACAGGTTTGGACTCGCTTGGTACTGGTCCAATCAACTGAGCGCCCTCACCAAAGCTTCGGGCCAGCCGTTGGAGATCCACCGTCCACCGAGCACGGACGGTAACTCCGCCAGTGCACAGCAGTTCTACAAGTCCTCCCAGTTCTGGTCCGCGAGTTCACGGACCAAGCACCCGGCGGAGGTGCAGAAATTCATTGACTTCCTCGCCAACAATGTGGAGGCCGGTGAAATCGCCTTGGCCGATCGTGGTATCCCGGGCAACTCGGAGGTCCGCGCGGCCGTTCTTCCCAAGCTGACGCCGGAGGACGCCGCCACGGCCAAATTCATCGATGAAATCTCCTCCGAACTGGGAGATGCCGTGCCCGTTCCCCCGGCAGGGTCCAGCTCCGCCGTCGAGGCTTTGGGTCGCTACGCCTTGGAAGTCCACTTCAACCGGATGTCACCGCAAGAGGCAGCCAAGAAGGCGATGGACGAAGCGAAGAGCTCGCTGAGCTAGCTCCTGATAGGTCCCGCGGGATGGCATTTAGCGACAGTTCCCACCATGAACACTGTCATTAGATGCCGTCTCGCGGACCGAAATGCCAGGATCCTGGGCCGACCACGTGGTTGCCGGTGGGAAGGACTACCTCGGCCTTAACTCCGGGAGGAACCTCGCACTCCAGTTCCATTCCGCCCGCCGTCCGGCGCCACGAGACGGAAACAACGCCGCGCTGTGTCGGCACGCTGCCATCGGCATGTTCCAGCCGGCACACCGGCGGTTGAATCACGACGGCGGACGCCCCCGGAGCGGTGACACGGACTCCGAGGAGGTACTCAAGGATCTCCCGGATCACTGATGCCGACCATGCATGAGACTGGCTGTAGTCGGTGCCCTCATCAAGCTCCCAGGCCTCCCAAGTGAAGGAGGCTCCGGCGTCGAGTTGGCGGGTCCACCCGGGCTGGCGTGGATCGGTGAGGAGGCTCACAACATCGTCCACCCGACCCTGCGACAGCAGGGCGCGGAACAGCCGGTGCACGGTCATTGGACCTTGGCGCATCCCCAACCCTGCGAGTCGCTCGGCATCCTTCGCCGTGTGTTCAGCGGGAGTGATCCCCAGGGACAACGGGAACGAGGTGGCATGCTGTGAGGCGTTGAGGCTGGGGCGGCCGTCTGAGTAGAGTCCGTCCACCATGACGCCGTTCACCCTGAAACGGGCATTGATCTGTCCAGCCAGGGATGCCGCCGCACCACCGAACCGGGCCGCCTCCCGCTCAAGGCCAGCGGACGCACAGAGCCGGCTGACGACGTCGAGCACTGACCATGACTGGGCGTTGACCGTGGTGCGCGCCGCGCAGTCCATGTCGTAGCCGAAGCGGCCGGGCGCCGGCCAGTCCACAATCCCGTGAAGGTACGGCCCTCCGCCGCCACCCAGATCCGTGACAAGCCCGGCAGTTGGACCGTCGTGAGGGATGTGCCGGAGGACGTACTCCGCCGTGTCCATGAGCTGAGGGAGGAGCTCGGCAACCAACCTCTCATCCCCGCTGAGCCGGTGATAATCCTCCACCCACTCGGGCATCATGAGTGAGAAATCCGGGATGTCGCGCTTGCCGTCGCCGTTGGGATAGACCGCGTTGTAGCGCCCACGCTCTTGTGGTGAATCCCAGTAGCGGCGCGCCGATCCTGCGAACTCCCGCAGCGCCTTGGCCGTGAAGTGACGCTCACCAAACAGGGCCATGGTTGCGTAGGAGATGTTTGCGGCGTCGCCCAGGAACTGGCCTTTCTCGCGGGTTGGTGTGTCCACGAACTGTTCCTGGACGCCCAGCAAGGCGGAGTCCCTCAGAAGCGTGAAGACCCTGTTCAGCGTGTGATCGGAGCTGTGGAAGCTGCCCTCCGCCGGGTGATCGGCGTGGATCACCGTTGCGCCGACAGCGCCGAGATCGGCAATCTCTACGCCGGGGAGCTCAAGGTAGCGGAAGCCTAAGTGCACGGCTGCCTCATAGCGCTGCGGACCGCTGGCCTGGGTATAGGGGAAGGACATGTCCGTGTTCTGGCTGGGTGTCTTTCCAGCGTCCACGCGACCGTCGGCCCTGAGGTTGTACCCTGCCCGGAGCATCACGGTCCGCCCATGCTCACCACGGAGAAATTCCACTACCGGGCGCCCGGGGAGGACTCTGCCGAAGTCCGCCACCGGGGTCCCGTCTTCAGCAGTGAGAATGTGGACGGCGGACGCGTAGTTACGTGCGACGCCCGCACCGTTAGGCATCAGGAGTGGGAAGTCGGGGAGGACCGGGTGGGTTCCGAGGGAGACTGCCGGGTGCCAGTGCTGTGATTCCGGCCAGGCTGTCGCATCGAAATGCTCGATGGGATCGCCCTCATCGTTCCGGTATCCGCTCTGCCGGTATGGACCTTCCGCAACCAGCCACCCAGGTCCGGAGCCGAACACGTCCCGGGTGCCGTCGTCGTACTCCACCGTCAGCTGGGCCAGCAGGCCCGGGCGTCCGGCAGCGCGGCCCTGACCGGGTCCATACCAGTGGGCGACGGCGGTCAAGGTGGCGGTGTCGCTGCTCTGCAAGGCTTCAGTGACGTCGGCGGCGTTGTAGAAGTGCTCTCCCGGGTAGCCGAAATTGGTGGTCTCCAAGCACGGGCTTCCGTTGATGGAGAGCGCGGCGTGATGGCTGGCAGCGGCGTAAAGGCGGGCGCGGGCTACCGTGCCCTCGAGCTTGATGGCGGTCTTCGCAAGGGTCCATTCGTCCGGCTGCCGGAGGGGAGTGGTGGTGCTCCAGCCGCTAAGGGAGGCCGGCTTGGTGAAGTCGGTTTCCAGAAGGGTGGTCCCGCCACCCTGGACGCTGATCGACGCGTACTCGGACTGGCTGCGGGGTTCTTGATGGAACGCGATGCCGGTGCTGCTACTGCCAGGGATTGTGGCGTCCAGGACCATATCACCGTCGATGCTGACTGTGATGCGTTCGCCGTCGTCCGTGATGACCAGATCCTGCCAGCCGTCCTCCGGAAGTGCCCCGGCACGGGAAACACCGGTGGCCCCAAACGCTGGAGTCTCAGCCAAAGGCTCCGTATGCGTTGCCGACATTGCGCCGATCTGCCAGTCGGGGGCGGGGCGAAGGAGTGCTGACCGGTTCGGCTTGATCTCCAAGAGCACCCCGGATCCAGGCCCGTCGCTGCGAAGGAGTATCCCGGCAGTCCCCAGGCGCAGGCGGAACCGTGCGGTGATCACCGTGCCGCCGTTGGCTTCAACCGGCCACGGAAGATACGGCGAGCCGCTCACGCGCAGGTGGCCGCCCACTAGCTCCAAGGGCGCCCGTCCGCCGGGTTCCCGGTGAATCCACTCTGCGTTCCAGCCGGCCGCGCCCGGCAGGCCTGTGCTGGCGAGACCCGTGCTGAAGCGGGCCGGTTTGCTGGGCTCACCAATGTTTCCGGCCGCATCCGTGAGCTGCACAGTCCACTGATAGTCGCCGTCCGGGGTCAGATCCGGGCCTGTGTAGGGACGGTGGTGCTGCTGCTCTGTGACAACGGTGCCCGAGTCCCATACGTCCTTGCCTGAGTGGTCCAGCACCCTGAGGCGATAGGCGCGTTGGAACGATTGCCCTGCGCTCGCAGAGGTTCCAGCATCCAGCAACCAGCCGAAAACCGGCGCGGCGGGAGCCGTCAAGCACCGCGCGGATCCCTCCACCGTGAGGTTGGTGGCCATGAGTGGGGTTGCCGCGGCGTCCGTGTTCATCGGCCTGAAACCAAATCCTCGATCTCCGCCACATCCAGGGTTCCGTCGCTGATCCACACCGTGTTGGTCCGGGTGAGGGATTCGCCTTCCGCCACTTCCACTGCTGTGTCCCACGCCAGTGCGGAACCCACAGCGGGGTAGTCGCTGCACCGCACGAACCATGGGTCTTCAGACTCTGTAGGTGCGCCAAACACCAGAGTGGCAGGGCCGCCGTCGAACTCTCCCGTCCAAGCGAGCCACGGCGTGACGGAACCATGTACGGACGGTTCGCCCTCGGCTGTGGAGGAGAAGACGCGAGGGGAAGCATTGACAGGGAGGCGCCAGAAGAAGCCGCCGTAGCCGCTTCCGGCGGCACCGTGCGAACCGGGGCTGCCCAGTGAAACATCCACGACGGCGGTGAGCCGGGTTTGGACGTCGAGTCGCCAGGTGCGTTCGTCCAGGACTGCGCGACTCAGGGAGCGGCTTTCCTTCAGTACCAGTCCGCCGTCGGCCGCGAACCAGTTGAGCTCAAGCATCGTGTGGTCTTTTTCCCGGGAGATACTTGCCGTTTCGATCCTCCCGTGGTCGTTAACATCCACGTACTTACCCGCTGCCCGCCGGTAGCTGCGGCCGCCCCAAAAATTGCTGCCATTGACGTCCTGCAGGGCGAATCCTGCGCCGAGGTGCCAGACGTGATCCGAGGGCAGATGATCCGTGACCACTGTCCCGGCAGGGGTGGTCACCGGGTGCAAGTACGGCCTGGGGGAGAGATCCGGTTCGAGGTTGCTGCCGCTGCGGAGGACCGCTGCGGCGTTGTTGGAGGCGGCAGCGTCTGTCGCAGGGGTGAAGAGAGCTTCGGCACCTCCGGTGATGGGCCGCGCCCAGGGAAGTCCCAGCTCGGAGAACGTGGCGTGGGCGCGGGTGGCACGTTCCAGGATGTCCTCAATGTTCGGAATAACAGCGTGGGCTTGTTCGCCTGTGCCCACCCAATTCACGCAATCCGGCGGAATCAGCGCAGGTGCCTCCGCTGTTCTGATGGCTTCCAGGACCCGCATGAAGGCACCAGCGTGATGGAGCGGGCTCAGCAGTGGCGTGCCTTCGGACAGGTGGTGGAGGAGGTTCTCGGTGAGGTCGTCGCGCCCGAAAGTGTGGGTGGTTTCGCCGGCTTCGGTGCGGACGGTCACGCGGTCCTCGGTGTAGTGGAAAACCGCCGTGCCTTCAGTACCATGGAGCGTCACATAGGGTTCCACGGATTCTGTGGCGCAGAGGGTGAGCGCGGACGTGATGGGCAGGCCGTTGGTGGTGCGCAGGCGGATCACTGAGGTGTCGTCGGCTTCGATGTCGTTGGCCCGGTAGAGGTCGGTTTCCACGGTGGCGAGATCCTCGGCAGCCCGTGCTCCGGCGATGCGGAGCGCCGTGGCGATCGCATGGGCTAGCGGGTTGGTGGCGACGCCATCCACCACATCCACGCCATCGAGGCTGCGCTTGCCTGCCCAGCGGGACCGCTTGTAGTAGGCCCGGTCCCGGACCCAGCGGCCCGTAGCTGAGATCCCCTTCAAGGTGCCGATTCCCGGCAACTCTTCGGAAGCCTGCCCGCTGGCCAGCTTCTCCAGTGCTGCCAGCGCATGGGAACCGAGGCTCTGGAAACCGATCTGGACACTGCGACCAGACGTGGCCGCCGCTTCCTGGAGGCGGAGGAAGTCGCTCATGGAGGCCACGGGTGGCTTCTCCAGGTAGAGATCGGCCTTGGAAGCGAGCACGGACAGGGCCAGCGGGGCATGGGTCTGTATGGGAGTAGCCACGATGATGACATCCGGGTGGTGGTTTCCGGCAAGGAGCTCATCAAGGTTCGCGTGGACAGCTGTGGTTTCCGGCAGATCTCCGGGGGCCGGCGGATTCGGATCGGCCACCGCAATCAGGTCCACCTTGCCCGTGGCGCTGAGACGATCGAGGTTGCGGAGGTGGTGCGTGCCGAAGCCGTGGACTCCCACCAAGGCGATCCTGGCCGGAGCGGTGGTGCTTGCCGCACCGTCGCTGAGGCGCGTCGGACTACTGGCGGACTCTGTGGAAGCGGTGTCCATGGCTCTCCTAAAGCTGGCGCGGCAACGATGGCGCGTGACGCCGTCGTCCGGGTATTCACAAAAGTGTTCGAGCGGGTTTAGGCTACACCTCAGCAAGCGCTTTCCCGTGATCGATTGGGTTTAGTTTAGCTCGATCCCCAGCAAAATGTAACGATTCAAGATGAGTGCCGATCGGCCGCGCTATGACGTAGGATGTCCTCTGGTTGACCGTAGTAATCTCGGCTCATCTGAACCCGCCAGTCAGACCCACCTGAACCGGAATGGACCATGCCCCTCTTTGACCTTCCCCTTGACCAGCTCCGCAACTACTCCTCCACGGCAGTAGCTCCAGCCGACTTCGAAGACTTCTGGGACCGCACCATCGCAGAGGCGCGCGGGCTTCCGCTCGATGCTGTGTTTGAGCCCGTGGACAACTACCTCAGCGTGATCAACACCTTCGATGTCACCTTCTCCGGCTTCGGGGGAGACCGCATTAAGGGCTGGCTGCATCTACCCGCGCAGCTCGACCCCGGGGAGCAGCTTCCCGTGGTGGTGGAGTACATCGGCTACTCCGGCGGGCGGGGCCTGGTCAACCAGAACACCCGTTGGGCCCAGGCCGGCTACGCGCACTTCATCATGGACACGCGCGGGCAAGGCTACGGCGGGGTATCCGGCGACACCCCGGATCCGCATCCCTCGGCCGGAGGCAACAGCTATGCGGGCCTCATGACCCGGGGTGCCGACCACCAGGACAACTACTACTTCCGCCGTGTTTACGTGGACGCCTTCCGTGCGGTGGAAGCGGCGCAGAGCCATCCCGCCGTCGACCCCTCAAAAGTGGTGCTGGCAGGCGTCAGCCAGGGCGGCGGCATCACCGTTGCTGCGGCCGGGCTCACCGCCGGAAGGCTCGACGGCGTCATCGCCGCGCTGCCCGACGTCCCCTTCCTGCAGGACTTCCCGCGCGCCATCGACATCACCCCGCGCGGTCCCTACCCGGAGATCGCCGGATTCCTGGGCCGGCACCGCGAGAAATACGAGCCCGTGTTGGCCGTGCTGAACTACTTCGACGGCGTCCATCTAGGCCGTGCAGCAACCGTCCCGGCGCTGTTCTCCGCCGCACAAATGGACGACATCTGCCCGCCATCAACGGTGTTCGCGAGCTTCAACAGCTACGGAACCGGCTTGCGGGAGCAGGGCGGGGCGCCGGAGAAGGACATGGAGGTGTACCGCTTCAACAACCACGAAGGCGGGCAGGAGCACCACTGGATCAAGCAGTTGCAGTTCCTGCGCAAACTGCTGTCATCTTGATGGACGCGATTTGCCCGTGGTCAAGAACCGCGGTTATGGTGTGGCTATGACAAACCGTTGGTATGCGTATTTTTCGTTGGCTCTGGAGGGGCCCGCGTCTAACTGACACGCATCCAACTTTCCTTCAGAGCCAACAGGGCAGAGATTATTCTCTGCCCTTCGCCATATCCGGCGGGTTCTGAAAAGGGGCCCGCTCCGCATCCCGGAACAGGACCCAGAAATGACCAGCATCGCCGCAGAACCCACCGAATCGCTCAACTCCGCCGACGCCGGTGACACCGCTCAGCCCGCCACCTCCAACCTGCGGGTTGCCCGATTCGAGCCGCTTCCGGCCCCTCAGGACCTCATCGCGGAGTTGCCGCTGGACGGCCGCTCGGCTGCCGTCGTCGACCGTGGCCGTGACCAGGTCCGCGCCATCATGGACGGTGTGGATGACCGCCTCCTGGTCATCGTTGGCCCGTGCTCCATCCACGACCCCAAAGCCGGCCTCGAATACGCCCGTCGCTTGGTCAGCCAAGCCGAGAAGCACAAGGAAGACCTGCTGATCGTCATGCGGACCTACTTCGAGAAGCCGCGCACCACAGTTGGCTGGAAGGGCCTCATCAACGATCCCCACCTTGACGGCAGCCACGACATCGCCGCCGGACTCCGTGCCGCCCGCGGATTCCTGAAGCAGGTCACCGCATTGGGCCTGCCCACTGCCACCGAGTTCCTGGAGCCCATCAGCCCGCAGTACATGGCGGACCTCGTCTCCTGGGGTGCCATTGGAGCACGCACCACCGAAAGCCAGATCCACCGCCAGCTGGCCTCCGGGCTGTCCATGCCCATCGGCTTCAAGAACGGCACCGACGGCGACCTCCAGGTAGCCATCGACGCGTGCGGCGCTTCTGCCGCTGAGCAGGCCTTCCTGGGAATCGACGACGACGGCCGCGCAGCTCTCGTAGCGACCTCCGGAAACCCCGACACCCACGTGATCCTCCGCGGCGGACGCAAAGGCCCCAACTACGCTGCCGACGACGTCGCAGCGGCCTCGGCCAAACTCGCAGCCAAGGGCCTCAACCCGCGCCTGATCGTGGACGCCAGCCACGCCAACAGCGGCAAGAGCCATCACCGCCAGGCCGAGGTTGCACTGGAAATCGGTGCGCAGCTCGAAGCAGGAGAGACCTCGCCGATTGCCGGGGTCATGCTGGAGAGCTTCCTCGTAGGAGGCGCGCAGAACCTGGATGTGGCTGCTCAGCTCGCGGGAACGCAGGAGCTCGTCTACGGCCAGAGCGTCACCGATGCCTGCATGGAGTGGGACGTCACCGCCTCAGTGTTGGAGCAGCTCGCGGCGTCGGCACGGAAACGCCGGGCAGTGGTTGCGGCTTAGGCTCGGGTGGGCCGCGGCCCGCTACGGGGGTTCCCTGCCGAGCATGCCGTGCGCCCGGCACGGCTGGCAGGGAACCCACGGAATGGGCAGAACCAAGGACCAGGCTCTTTCACATTGGCCCCATCAGCCTCTAGAGTATCTAGCACATGGTTGTTTGATGGCTCAGCATCGGCACACCGTTCCACTGGGGGTGTCCTACTGTCTGAGAGCAAAGGAATATGGGAAATGTCCGCGGAGACTAACTTCTCGAATGCGCGTTTCATGACGGTGGCCGAAGTCGCCGACGTCCTGCGTGTTTCCAAAATGACCGTGTATCGCCTGGTCCACTCAGGGGAAATGCCCGCCGTGAGGTTCGGCCGTTCCTTCCGGGTCCCTGAAGAGGCTGTTGCCCAGTACCTCAAAGGTGCTGTGGTGGACGGACAATCCGAGACCGCCTGAGGCCTGCCGGGGTCCGTCCTCCGGACCGTGGTCATGGGGTGCCCCTTTGAAGCGGTACTCTGTTAAGGAACGTTTTACGTCAATGTAAGAATCTGTCAGTTGTACTGTCTGCTTCCGCGGATCGGTTCCAACAGACAGGAACTTCTAGTTTGTAAGGAACTTTCGTGGGTTCAGTTATTAAGAAGCGCCGCAAGCGTATGGCCAAGAAGAAGCACCGCAAGCTGCTTCGCAAGACTCGCCACCAGCGCCGCAATAAGAAGTAGAGATACTTCATCAAGCGTGAATGCCCGCTGCCTTTCGAGGCGGCGGGCATTTTTGCATCCCCCGATCCTCTCTCACGTCCCTCGGGTTAGGCGTGGACGCTCTCTCACGTCCCTCGGGTTTGGCGTGGACGCTCTCTCACGTCCCTCGGGTTTGGCGTGGACGCTCTCTCACGTCCCTCGGGTTTGGCGTGGACGCTCTCTAACGTCCCTCGGGTTTGGCGTGGACGCTCTCTCACGTCCCTCGGGTTTGGCGTGGACGCTCTCTCACGTCCCTCGGGAAAAGCCCGAGCTGACGGCAGGATCCTGCCATGCTGATCGCAGAGCGCTCTTAATCTTTTTCGTGGCTGACGCAAAGTTGTCGGCCAGGTCATCTTTTCCGAATTTCAAGACTGTCCAGCCTGCTGATTCAAATGCTCTGTCGCGTCGCCGATCGCTAAATATTTGATCCTGCTCAAGGTGATGACCGCCGTCGTACTGTATTGCTACTCGCCGATCACGGAAGCCTAGGTCGGCAGACGGTGAGAACGGATCGTTCTGCCGGAGCTTGACCTGTAGTTCGGGTTCGGGAATGCCTGCGTCCAGCATTGCCAAGCGGAGCAGCGACTCGGGTGCAGAATCGGCGCCCACGCGCATGAGGCCGAGTGCTTCCCTCGCCCGAACAACACCCTGCAAATTCTTGTGTCTGTCTACCATTTTGCGAAGAGCCTCAAGCGTAGTGAAGGGCGTCTCGCGTTCTTCGAACTCGGGCCTTGGAGTTCGAATGAGTTCGTCACCCAGGCATACGAGGTCGGGGACCGGCAAGCGTCGTGCGAGATCCAACCATGTCCGCGCACGAGTGCTCATCCAGATGCCCTCAACGTATTCGATCTCATCCTCGGATGCTGTGACCGTATGACCAATCACTCCTTTGCGGCGCACTGACGGGAGGTTCCTCGGCTTACTGAGGTGCAATTCGTTGGAGTCTGACAACCAAGGTGGAAGACAGATGCCGTGTAGTCTCGCGGCCGTTACATGGGAAATCCAAGCACCGGGAGTGGCAGCTGACAGCGATCTAGCAGCCGCCGACAGCTCGAAATCCCAATCGGAGGGTCGATATAGACCGCGGCTAACCCCGTCGATCCTGACACGATTCCATAGATACGAACGCTTCAGGCCCGCGGCCTCGGCTTCTTCAAGAGTGAAGGGCGCAGCGATCAGTTGGGAAGGAAATGGGGCGGGGTTCTGCATACGGGCATTCTCGCCCAGAAACGCTTGCGGCATCGGAAGTTATCCACAGGCTAGGTGAAGCGCTCGAGGGATGTGAAAGAGCGTTGGGTTGAAGGGGGTGGGATGTGAGAGAGCGTTGGGTTGAGGGGGGTGGGATGTGAGAGAGCGTTGGGTTGAAGGGGGTGGGATGTGAGAGAGCGTTAGAGGCGGGGGCCGCGGAACTTTGAGAATCCGCGCCACAGGCCGTAGACGGCTCCGCCGACGGTCGCGGCTTTGAGCCCAAGTGTTGCGGCGCGGCGTCCGGAACGGAAATCGTAAACGGGCCAATTGTTTTCACGGGCATGGCGGCGCAGCTTCGCGTCCGGGTTGATGACCACGGGATGTCCCACCATGGTGAGCAGGGGGATGTCGTTGGCGGAGTCGCTGTAGGCCCAGCAGTGGTCCAGATCCAGCCCCTCGCGGTCTGCCACGAGTTGGACCGCGATTGCCTTGGCGGGTCCGTGCAGGATGTCGCCCACAAGCTTTCCCGTGTACACGCCGTCGTCCACCTCGCCGACGGTCCCCAGTGCGCCGGTCAGGCCGAGCCGGGTGGAAATAACGGTGGCCACTTCGATGGGCGTGGCCGTCACGAGCCACACTTTCCTGCCAACCCGAAGGTGTTGTTCTGCCAGCGCCTTGGTTCCCGGCCAGATCCGTGACTCGATCATTTCGTCATAGACCTCTTCGCCCAGGGCTTTGATGTCTTTAACGGTGATACCTGCTGCAAGAGTCAGGGCGGAGTCGCGTACCGAATGGACGTCTTCCATGTTCTCGCCCCGCATGACGAACTTGAACTGCTTCCACGCGAATCCAGCGGCCTGGGAAAGCGTGAACGCTTTGCGCTCGTACATCTTGCGCGCCACGTGGAAGAGACTTGCACCCTTCATCAACGTGTTGTCGACGTCGAAGAAAGCGGCCTCGCCAGCATACTTCCGGGCGATGTCCTTCTTGGCCGCGTCCCTCTGTACGGCGTCCTGCTGCACCAAGGCATCTGCGACCACGGCGGCGTTCTTCTCCTCGGGCATGCCTTGAGTCTAGTCAATCACCGGGGCCGGCGTTGAGGACGCGTGCGCTGTCACCCCGGTGCGTGGCATGTGGGAGAGCAGCTGGGTGGGGCACGGATGTGAGAGCGCGTGGTGGGAAGGGTGTGAGATGTGAGGCGGCGTTGGGCCGGTACCTTTGAAACATGGCTATTCCCGACGTCGTTCTCCTCACTAAAGCTGACTGCCACCTCTGCACGGCGGCGCGTGCCGCCGTCGAGCGCGTCACAAAAAGTCTTGGCGTGCAGTGGACCGAGCAGAAGATCGACGGCGACCCCCAACTGCAGGAGCGGTTTGCAGAGGAGATTCCAGTGGTGCTGGTGGACGGCATCCAGCGCGATTTCTGGAAGATCGACGAAGAGCGGCTCACCCGGACCTTGAAGAAAGCCATGGAGGGCTGAGGGTGGAACTACCCGCAAGTAATGGCTTTTGTTGAGTCCGGCCGAGGGTCATAGAGTGGAACAACAAAGCGACGCAATGGAGAGTACCGTGACTGCGCTGGAACCGTCCCCGGAAGCAACAACCGGGGACAACGAACCTGCCACAAAGCAGATCCCGCCCGCGGCTGTGGCCCGGATGACTCTCTATTTGCGCGCACTGAACTCTCTGTTGGCCGAAGGCGTTGAACGGGTTTCCTCTGAAGCCTTGGCGGAAGCCTCGGGCGTCAGTTCATCCACGCTCCGCAAAGACCTCTCCTACGTCGGCTCCTACGGGACCCGCGGCGTCGGTTACGAAGTCCAGTATTTGAGCCGCCACATCGCGGCGGCCCTCGGCCTGACCCACGACTGGAAGGTCGCGATCGTCGGCGCCGGTAACCTCGGCAAAGCCCTTGCCCGGTACGGCGGCTTCGAATCCCGCGGCTTCGACGTCGTAGCCATTTTCGACGCCGACCCCATGGTGATCGGCAACGAGGTGGGCTGGTTGCGGGTTAGTGACTCCGCTGAACTGGAACGGGTCCTGGAACGGACCCACACCAACATGGTGGTGCTGGCACTGCCGGCCACCGTGGCCCAGGCTGTGTGTGACCGGGTCATTGCCGCCGGGATCCGGAGCGTCCTCAGCTTCGCCCCGGTGCTGCTGCAGGTCCCCCCGCACGTCAACCTCCGCAAGGTGGATATGGCAACCGAGCTCCAGATCCTCGCCTACCACGCACAACGGGCGCAGACGCCGGGTCAGGCCGTTTAGCCTTCGCCGGGTCCGCGCCCGCGTGGTGTGTTGGGAGTCCCTGCGTGTTCAGCGGCCGTAGGGGTTCTGGTACGTGTTGCCGAAGGGCTGCGCCTTACGGAAGTAAGGAGCCGACGCCGGTAGGTACAGCAGGACGATTCCGGCAATTCCCAGGAGCGCGGCAAGCGTGGCGAGGCTCAGCGGCACCAGCATGAAGATGGAGATTGCGGCCAGCACTGTTCCAAGGATTCGCGCCCAGTTGCGGCCCTTGCGCACATTAAGGGCAACCAGGGCGTAGAGCCCGGCCCCGATGATTCCGACAGCTACCATGATGCCCACAAAGACACCTTGAAGGTCCTCGAACCTCATATCACCCGCACCGCTGGCTGCCATCTGGTCCTCAAACATGGCCCGCGTCGCGGGGTCGTTGATGGCTGCGATGGAAATGATGATGGAGATGAGCCAGATAGCCGCGGCGCCAACAATCAGCCAGAAAGCAATGTTGACCATTTGCGGCACGGTGGTGGGTCCGGGCTGTTGGCTCGGCCAGTTGGTGTCTTGGCCATACTGCGGGGCCGCAGGAGGCTGGCCGTACTGGGGAGCAGCGGGGGTCTGCTGACCGTACTGCGGAGCAGCGGGGGATTGCTGGCCATACTGCGGAGCCGCCGGAGGCTGACCTTCAGGGGACATCTGGCCGTACTGCGGAGCTGCGGGCTGACCGGGAGACTGCTGGCCGTACTGCGGAGCTGCGGGCTGACCGGGAGACTGCTGGCCGTACTGGGGTGCGGGGGGCTGCGGTGCAGAAGGCTGGGAGCCGCTGGTTTCGGGCTGGTTGTTCTCGCCCGGGTTGGACGGCGGGTACGGAGGGTTGCTCATGGCATTCCTTTGCTTGTTCGACTGCTTGTGCGGCCGCCGGGATCAGCAAAATGACCCTGCCCCCAGCGTGGTTCTGCTACCACCGTACCTCCCGGGTCCTTTTGCGGCAGACGATCACACGCAGGTATTTCACGCTGACGGGAAAAATCATCATGTGGGCTTACGCCTTCATGATGAAGGCCGCGGGATCCCGGAGGATTCAACCGCGGCCTTCAGACTGTTTTTCCACCGACAACGCACGACGGCGGCAGCTGCGTCAGCGTTAGACCTGGCCCTTCACTGCCTTGAACCAGAGCTGCGAATTCGGCAGCCACATGAGGACGACTGCTACAGCACTGACGAGGAAGCCGAACCAGTTGCCTCCAAGTCCCATGCCCGATCCGCCGCCATTTGCTGCGCCGAAAATTGCCAGTAGCAGAGAGACGGCGGCCACGATGGTCAACGCCAGCCGTGCCCACTCCTTGCCTTCCTTCATTTTCATGGCCAGGACAACCTGCGCGGCGGCCACAGCCAAAGCGAGCAGGAGAAGGATCAGTGCGATAGCGGCAAAGGCCGGAGCGAAGGCGAATGCTGCGACGACGGCGAAGAATCCGATGAGCCCAAACAAGAGGCCCAGAAGCCCGGAGATCACCCAAATGAAGTAGGAAACCTTGAGTTCCGTCGGCAGGCCTTGAGTTTTGAACATTCCCGAGAAGCCGCCCTGCGGCATGACGTCGTTGAAGTTGCGGGGGCCGTCCGTGGGCATTTCGAAATGGAATCCAGGCTGCCCCGGGGCAGGCTGGCCGGGGCCGGGGCCGGGGCCGGGGCCGGGGCCGGGGCCGGGCTGCGGCGGTGCGGGCTGTGAATACTGGCCCGGTTGCGACGGCGGCTGGTAACCCTGCGGTGGCTGGTATCCCTGGGGCGGTTGGTAGCCCGCAGGAGGAACATTGCCGGGCTGCGGAGGCTGGGAGCCGGGCTGCTGTGGCTGTGGTGTTTCGTCTGGGGTACTCATGGCATCACTTTAGACCGCAGGTTGAAGGATGCATAGGAAATTTGGAGCTAACGCGCAGCTAAATACAGGCTTTTTACCGAACAATTGCGTAGTGACTTCTCCATATGCGAAACGGCGCCCCCACAGCGTGAGCTGTGCAGGGCGCCGTTTACGGACGCAGGTAGGGAGGATCGGGCCTGCCGTGGATCGGGCCAGCGTTGAAGGACTACGCGGCGGCCGGTGCGATGAACGCGAGCTCGAGATTGATGACTACCTTGTCGCTGACCAGGACGCCACCGGCTTCGAGGACAGCGTTCCACGTGAGGCCGAAGTCCTTGCGGCTGATGGTGGTTTCACCGGAAACACCGGCGCGGGTGTTGCCGAAGGGATCCACTGCTACACCGTTGAATTCGGTCTCGATGGAAACTTCCTTGGTGACGCCTTTGATTGTGAGATCGCCCACGAGGTCGAAGCTGTTTCCGTTGGCCTTGACGTGGCGGGACACGAAGGTGATTTCCGGGAACTTCTCTACGTCGAAGAAGTCTTCGCCCTTGACGTGGCCGTCGCGGTTGACGTCGCCGGAGTCGAAGCTGGCGGTCTGGATGGTGGCGGTGACCTTGGAATCGGTCAGCGTCTCGCCAACTTCCAAGGTGGCCGTGGCGTCCTTGAACTGGCCGCGGACCTTGCTGATGCCTGCGTGGCGGACGGTGAAGCCGATTTCGCTGTGGGAAGCGTCGAGGGTCCAGGTGCCGGTGGTGACGGAAGCGGGGAGAGTCATCATGGTGTTGCTCCTATATCAAGTGGTGGGTACTGCTTGCTTGCCCGGTCGAGCTCATTGCTTGAAGCGTCAACCGAGCTTCGTACCCAGTATAAACATGCATATGCATCTTTTATTCCAACTCCACGGAACATTTCGGGAAAACTTTGAGTTCTACTAGCGGTAGAAGATTTCGGATCGCCCCGCTTCTTTGAGAAACTGGTAAACATGCCCCAAGCAACTGTCCATCTGCTTCGCCATGGCGAGGTCCACAATCCCGACGCTGTCCTCTATGGCCGGCTGCCGGAATTCCACCTCTCCGAACGTGGCCGGGAGATGGCCCGGATGTTGGCGGACCACTTCACGGCCCGTGTCAGCCAGGGTGCCAAGATTGTGCATTTGGTAGCCTCGCCGCTGACCCGCGCCCAGGAAACAGCCATGCCTACGTCCGAGGCGCTGAACCTGGAGATCACCACGGATCCGCGCATCATCGAAGCCGAGAATCACTTCGAGGGACTCCACCCCACCAAGAGTGAGTTCCTCAAACCAAAGCACTGGATCTACTTCCGCAACCCCCTGCGGCCTTCCTGGGGCGAGCCTTACAAGGAGCAGGCAGCCCGAGTGCTGGCAGCGGTGGAAGATGCCCGCGTCAAGGCAATCGAGCTGGGTGGGGACGGCGCTGAAGCCATCCTGGTCAGCCACCAATTGCCCATCTGGTCAACCCGCTTGACCGCGGAGGGGCGTCGCCTGGCGCACGACCCCCGCAAGCGCGAATGCACGCTGACTTCCCTTACTTCCCTGACACTGGACGACGACGGCAAGATCGTTCGCGTTGAATACACCGAGCCTGCTGCCGTTCTGCTCCCCGGCGCGGCAAGCACCCCGGGGGCATAGAAGCATGGACAAGAATCTTTCACGCCGCGGCGTGCTGAGCGCCGGCGGAGTCCTCCTGGCCGGACTGACCATGGGCCTGTCCGCGTGCGCCCAGGAAGACACCCTCGCCAAGCAGGCCAAGGCCGGCGACAACAAGAACTACGTGGCAGGTGACGGCTCGGTGACGGAGTTCGCCAAGGCTGACCGTGCTGCTCCCGTGGCCCTCAAGGGAACCCTCTTCAACGGACAGAGCATCAAGCCCGAGGACCTCCTAGGCAAAGTCACTGTCCTGAACTTCTGGTTTGCCGCCTGCGCTCCGTGCCGCATCGAAGCACCCCAGCTTGAGGCCCTGCACCAGGACTTCAAGGACCAGGGCGTTCAGTTCTTCGGGGTCAACCTTCGCGACGAACAAGCTACCGCCGAGGCCTTCGATAAGACCTTCAACATCACCTACCCGAGCTTCAATGACAAGGATGGCGCAGTGCTGCTGTCCGTGTCCGGCATTGTCCCTCCAGGGGCAGTGCCCACCACCTTGGTACTGGACAAGGAAGGCAAGGTTGCCTCCCGCGTTCTTGGCGAGATTGAGAAGAGCACCCTGAAGGCCCTCATCACCTCCGCAGTGGCCGAGTAGCACCCATGAACAGTCCTTTCGCCGAGACGATCCTCAACGGATCACTGCTGCTGGCTGTGCCGGTGGCATTGCTGGCCGGGCTGGTCTCCTTCCTTTCGCCGTGCGTGCTGCCGCTGGTCCCTGGTTACCTTGGCTACGTCACGGGACTGACCGGCGTCGACCTCCAAAAGCAGCGGCGCGGCCGCATGCTGGCCGGAATCGGGCTGTTCGTCCTGGGATTCTCGGTGATTTTTGTTCTGCTGGGCGGTGCCTTCGGGCAGCTCGGAACGTTGCTGACGGGTCCGCAAAACGCCTGGATCACGCAACTGCTGGGCATCCTGGTGATCATCATGGGTGTGGTGTTCATGGGCGGCTTCGGCTGGCTGCAGCGGGACGCGAAGATCCACGCCAAACCGCCGGCAGGCCTGTGGGGTGCGCCGCTCCTGGGGCTCACGTTCGGACTGGGCTGGGCGCCTTGTATAGGTCCCACGTACTCCGCGGTACAGTTGCTGAGCTTGTCCGGCGGTTCGTCGGCGGCCAAGGGAGCCCTTCTGGCGTTCGTCTACAGCCTTGGCCTTGGCATTCCGTTCCTCCTGATTGCGTTGGCTGTACGCCGGGGCATGGGAGTCATGTCCTTCTTCCGCAAGCATCGGCTGGCCATCCAGCGGATCGGCGGGGGCATCCTGATTTTGCTCGGCATCCTGATGGCCACCGGAGTTTGGGGAACCTGGGTGACCGAGTTGCAGTACTGGTTCCAAAACGATGTGAAGTTGCCAATCTGATGAGCGAGTCCGTGAAAGCCAAGAAGAAGTCACCAGCCGCTGAAAGCACCTCCGCAGAAGGCACAACAGGCGAAGGAAAACTCCAGCAGGCCAAGTCCGAGGCAGCCCTGCCCGCGCTTGGTTTCAAGGGCATGCTCCGGTGGGCCTGGACTCAACTGACCAGCATGCGCACGGCTCTCTTCCTGTTGCTCCTGCTTGCCGTTGGCGCCGTGCCGGGTTCGTTGTTCCCGCAGCGGCCGGCCAACCCGTCAGTGGTCACGCAATACATCAACGACAATCCGTCCTACGGTGAGCTTCTCGATGCACTGCAGCTCTACGATGTTTACTCCTCGGCCTGGTTCTCGGCCATCTATATCCTGCTGTTCATTTCCCTGATCGGCTGTGTCACTCCGCGTGCCATCGCCCACTACAAGGCCATGAAATCCCAGCCGCCGCGCACCCCCAAGCGCCTTTCGCGCCTGCCGGAGTACGGCACCCTGGCCTTGCCCGCCGACGCCGGGATCCCGGCGTCGAAAGCCATCAACGATGCCGCCGGACTGCTCAAGAAGCGCGGCTACCGCGTGGAGGTCAGGGACGTCGACGGCGACTTGCCGTCCTTGGGTGCCGAGCGCGGCTTCCTGAAGGAAGTGGGCAACCTGGTGTTCCACACCTCGTTGATCGGGGTGCTGGTGTCCGTGGCCATTGGCGGCCTGTACGGCTACAGCGGCCAGCGGATCCTGGTGGAGGGCGAAACATTCGTCAACACCCTGGTGGGCTACGACCAATTCACGCCCGGCACCAACTTCCAGAGCAGTTCGCTCCAGCCGTACTCCATGCAGCTGGATAAGTTTGAGGCCAAGTTCGACCGCGAATCCCCAGGTAAAGCCGGCCAGCCCATCGACTACACCGCAGAGGTCACCACCAAGGAAACTCCGGATGCTCCGGGCAAGAAGGAAACCCTCAAGGTTAATGACCCTGTTTCCCTCGGAGGAACC
This sequence comes from Paenarthrobacter sp. NPDC091711, assembly GCF_044756605.1. Lineage (NCBI taxonomy): Bacteria > Bacillati > Actinomycetota > Actinomycetes > Micrococcales > Micrococcaceae > Paenarthrobacter > Paenarthrobacter sp. NPDC091711. The sequence continues at coordinate 505,446 of NZ_JBIVTF010000002.1, read as the reverse complement.
AGCCTCTACCTCACCGGAAACGGCTATGCCCCCCTGGTGACAGTCCGCGACGGCGAGGGCAACATCGCTTTCCAGGGTCCCGTCACAGCCAAGGTTCAGGGCGACAACTACTACTCGTCCGTGGTCATCAAGGTCCCGGACGCCAAGCCGGAACAGCTGGGCTTTGTTGGCTTCTTCCTTCCTACTGCGTTCGTCACTGAGGACAAGATTTCCTTCAGCGGCGCCCCTGAACTCATCAACCCCCAACTGAGCCTGAACTCCTTCTACGGTGATCTGGGCCTGGACAAGGGCGTGCCCCAGAACGTGTTCGAACTGGACGTCAAGGACCTCAAGCAGCTCAATGGGCGCGATCTGGCAGCTGGCGGCATCACCCTGAGCCCGGGCGCCACAGTAAACCTGCCTGAAGGCAAAGGCAGCATCACGTTCGACGGCGTCAAGAAGTACATTGGCGTGGACATTCACCACAACCCCGGCCAGCTGTACGCGCTGATCTTCGGCTTCCTCGCGGTCGCAGGCCTGGTCATGTCGCTTTACATCAACCGACGCCGCGTCTGGGTCCGCACAGGAACCCACGCCGACGGCCGCACCATGGTGGAATACGGCCTGCTGGCTCGCGGCGAAGACCACCGCCTCGCCGGCGAAGCGGCCGCACTTCGCGAAATCTTTGCCCGGGAATGGAACGTCCCGGAGACACCGGACACCGCTACAACAACTGCAGGATCTTCCTCAACCTCGAAGGACCAGTAATGCCCGTCATCAACGAAACCCTGGGCCAGTACAGCGAGCTGTTCATGCTGTTGGCCGCCGGCACGTATACCGTGGCGTTCATCGCCTTTGCCTGGGACTTGGCCAAGAGCAGCAAGATGCTGCGCGCCGTGGACCAGAAGGCTGCGGCCAGCACCGCCGACCACAAGGTGAGCGTTGCTGCAGGCCGCGTCGCGGCAGGTTTGGGAGGCCCCGACGCCGGTGGGCCGGCAGGCCGGGCCGAGCGTCCGACGTCGGGCCTCACCGTTGAGGGCGGTACTGCCGCCGGCGACATGAAGTACGCGGGCGAACGCCGCGCACCTGCCCGCGTGGCAGTGGCGTTGACGGTTTTGGGTGTCCTTATTCACGGTGCGGGCGTGGTGACCCGTGCCTTTGGCGCAGGCCGCGTGCCGTGGGGCAACATGTACGAGTTCCTCACCACCGGTGCTTTTGTTGCAGTAGCTGTCTTCCTGGTGGTCCTTATCCGCCGCGACCTGCGCTTCCTGGGAACGTTCGTGATCGGGCTGGCCATCATCATGCTCGTGGCCGCTTCTGCTGCTTTCTGGACGCCAGTGGGCCACCTGGTTCCGGCCCTGCAGAGCTACTGGCTGATCATTCACGTTTCCATCGCCGTGCTGTCTTCCGCACTTTTCACCCTGACGTTCGCTATGTCCGTGCTGCAGTTGCTGCAGTCGCACCGCCAGAAGAACCTCGCTGCCGGCCGCAAAGACAACCTCGGCTTCATGCGCCTGGTCCCCAATGCACTGAGCCTTGAGAATCTCTCCTACCGGATCAACGCCATCGCCTTCATCGGCTGGACGTTCACCCTCATGTTCGGTGCGATCTGGGCAGAAAAGGCCTGGGGCCGTTTCTGGGGCTGGGACCCCAAGGAAGTCTGGACCTTCGTGATCTGGGTTGTTTACGCGGGCTACCTGCACGCCCGAGCCACCCGTGGTTGGACTGGAACGCGTGCGGCATGGTTGTCGATCGTCGGCTACGCCTGCGTCATTATCAACTTCACACTGGTGAATACGGTCTTCAACGGTCTGCATTCCTACTCGGGGCTCTAAACCGCGGCACCGCCGCTTTGGCCCTCTGAGCAGGGGCTTTACCCGGCCATGCGGTGGTTGGTCTCGGGAAATGACAAATCGGTGTAGCAATTATGACAATTTGGTGTTGCACCTAAGCCTTTTGCCCGTCCGGGGCAGGTGCTAACTTGATCAGAACCCGCTTGTGATGCAGCCCGCTAGCGACGCGCCGTGACCTTTTCGAGGTACCCATGAGCTATGTTCTCGCCATTGACGTCGGGACAAGTTTTACCGCCGCAGCCCTTGTTAAGCCCCAGCAAGGACCCACTCCGACCCCTGAAATTCTTCCGCTGGGATTGCACGGCAGCGCCGTGCCCTCAGTGCTGTTTTATGCAGATGACGGCAGGGTCCTGGTAGGTGAAGCTGCCGAACGTCGCGGGCTGGACCACCCCCAGCGCATGGTTCGGGAGTTCAAACGCCGGATAGGTGACTCGGTACCCCTCGCCTTGGGGGAGAGCTGGCTGGCTCCCGAGGACGTGTATGCCACCATGGCCCGGTGGGTGGTGGACAAGGCCGAAGAGCGCGAGGGCAGCGCGCCGTCGTCGATCATCATGACGCACCCCGCAGCATGGGGTCAGCACCGCACCTCACTGGTCCTGGCAGCCCTCAACGTGGCAGGTCTGCAGGACATCACCCTGATCAGCGAACCTGAAGCGGCAGCCTTGCACTATGCCTCCCAAACGCGCGTGGAGGACGGCAGCATCATTGCGGTATACGACCTAGGCGGCGGTACGTTCGATACCGCCATCCTCCGCAAAGCCGGAGCCGGCAACTTTGAGCTACTAGGCCGTCCCGACGGCATTGAAACACTGGGCGGCGCCGATTTCGACGCCGCCGTCCTGCGCCACGTGATGGGACACCTTGGCGATGGCCCGGCCATGGACCCGAGCTCTCCCGAGACTCTCGCGGCGTTGTCACGGTTGAAGCGGGAATGCCGGGAGGCCAAGGAAGCGCTGTCCCTGGACAGCGAAGCCAGCGTGGCCGTATCCCTGCCCGGCACCCAGCTGTCGGTGAGGCTGGTGCGTTCCGAGTTCGAGGCCATGATTGAGGCCCCTGTCCGGGATACCGTGGCCGCCCTCGAGCGCAGCCTGCGAAGCATCACCCTTGAAGCCCAAGACCTCAGCGCAGTACTGCTGATCGGCGGGTCATCCCGGATTCCACTGGTGGCAGAGCTGATTTCCGTGGAACTGGACCGTCCGATCGCCGTCGACGCCGATCCAAAATCGTCCATCTGCCTTGGCGCTGCCGTAGCTGGCTTGCGCTCCCAAGGGGCGGATGCAGTGGATGCCGCGGCAGCTTCGGCCACGATTGCCTCAGCTGTGGCATCCGGGCCTGCGGCAACGAGTGCGGCCGCCGCGCTGGGCAGCCCTCACGTGCCCGGCCGGGCTCCTGTCTTCAGTCACCTCAAGGCTGCCTCAGCCAAACCGGGTCGGCATGCCCCGCGGCCCCGTGTGCGGATGGCCGCTGCGGCCGCTGCAGCCGCAGCCGCCCTGACCATCGCCACGGCCACGGCGGCCCAGAGCCCCGACGGCTCCGGACTGCTGGCCACCATGTTCGGCAACCAGGCAGCAGACGCGATGCGCGACGGCGGTGCACAGGCTGCCGGCGCACAGGCCGCCGGGGCTGACGGTGGTGGTGCCTCCGGTTCGTCGCCGGTTGCCGGAGGACCGGCCGCTGGACTCGAAGCGAGCGCCAAGGCCGGGGTCACGAGGGCGGGAACCAACGGACGTGCCCCCGCCAAGCAAGGTGCGAACGCAGGTACAGGGGGTTCGGGCGCGGGTAGTGCGGGTTCTGGTACTGCTGGTTCTGGTTCCGGGACCACTGCGGTGACGGGAACGGGTGCAGCCGGCACCACCCCACCGGTTGCCCCGGGAACTCCCACTTCTCCGGTTTCTCAGGCTCCGGGCACCCAGACGCCGGGGACCCCAGCCACGCCAACAACCCCCGCGCCCGATCCCACAGGAGGTGCCGCCAGCGGACCGACTCCTCCACCAACCACCCCAACCACCCCACCGGTAACCGGGCCCACAACACCGCCGGTAGACGAACCGACAACACCTCCCACCACACCCTCAGATCCGGTGACTCCATCCCCATCGCCTGAGCCAACCCAGCCCCAGCCCGAGCCGACGGTGGTCCAAGACCCTCCACCGGCGTCACCGGAACCAACATTGCCGCCGGAGACCACGCCGCCGGCCGCCCCTGAGCCAGCGCCCTTACCAGTGGAAACCGGGCCTACGCCGGATCCAGCGCTGCTCTCGGCGGTCTAACCCATGACGGGACAGGACCACAGGCCCGGGTATGACACCACCGGGGCAGACGATCAAGGCTTGTCCAAGAAAACCTCTGCTGCCCGAATCCGTTCCCAGCAAAAGGACCTTGTGGACGAGGCGATTGAGTTGGGCCAGCCGTTAGGGGAGCTGGCCCGGGATCTCGCGCGGCAAGGGTTCAAGGACCCCCGTGTTGTGGCTGAGCTCGAACGGTCCGCGGATGATGCTTTGGAGGCTGACCCACGTCTGGCCGCTGAGCTGTATGCCGAGGCACTTTTGGCCGGGGGAGACGAGGTTCCCAAGGCCGCGAGGCGCGCCCAGGCTTTAGCGGCAAGTGGTGACTTGGACGCAGCGGGAAGGACAGCGGATCGGCTCTTGGCCGTGCCCGGGGCGCCTGACCTTCGCCTGGGAGTGGACGTGGCCGCGGCTGTCTGGGCGCAGCGTGGGATGCTGTCTCGCAGCGCGGATACGTACAGCTGGCTTGGACCGGCCAGAATGGAGGGCTCGGCCCCTCTTGCTGTGGTGGCCATGATCGGGACGGGTAACGGCGCGGCTACCGAAGAGATTCTGGCAGCTGCTCCCATCAGCGGTTCGCCGACGCTGTTGGCGGTTGCTTTGTCCCTGACCCAGGAAGGGGTCCTCCGGACTGTGGGACCTGCCCCGGATCTGGCGCTGCCTGAGCTCATCAGGGCCTCGGACATGATGAACGCGGCAGGCAGCTCCATCCCGTTGCCGGAAACACCTGGTGCCCTGGCCGCTTTGTGCGCCCTCCACAGCGGGGAGCCGGAGGTGGCGGACGCAGTGCTCAAAGCAGCGTTGGCGGCAGGCCAAGGTGGTGACGCCTGCCGTCCCCGGTTGTTCCTGTTGAGGGCGTGGTCTTCCATGCAGCAGGACAACGCCAACGACGCCCGCCTGGCCATCAACGAGGCCCTCAAAGCGAACCACTGGCCTTTGACACCCCGGGATGGGTTCATGCTGGCGGCCTTGGAAGTGGGGCTTGCCCGGCGGGGCAGTGACGTGCACGAGCTTGTGCTGGCTTGGGACAGGGCCCGTGAAGCGATGATGCACGTGTCCGTGGATCTCTACAGTCTTCTGCCCTGGGGCGAACTCATGATCACCGCTGCCCGTTTGCGGGAATCAAGAAGGGTTGGGCATTATCTGGACAGCGCCTGGGATCTGCTGGCTCGGTTGGGTAACCCCCTCATGTGGTCTGTGCCATTGCACTGGGCAGCGGTGCAGGCGGCCCTGCTGAGCGAAGACCCGGCCGGTCTCGCCCCGCACGCGGCAGCGCTGGTGCGCGCCTCTGAACACAGCCATCTGGCGTCCGTGCTCGCCACCGGCGGTAAGGCTTGGGTCTCCGTTCTGGCAGGCCGTTTTGAAGCGTCCGACGTCGAAACAGCGGCCCGCGGGTTGGCCGCCGTCGGGATGCCGTGGGAGGGTGCCCGCCTGGCGGGCCATGCAGCAGCGCACGCGGATGAGCGACGCGACATGGTGAAACTGCTGGCGTGCGCCAGGGATATTCATCCCCAAGGCGCAGCACCCTCCTCAGGGGCGTCCCAGCGGCAGCAGGACGCTCGAACTACCTCCACCGATCAACCCGTCATGGAGAACGACGGTGGTTCAGGGGCTCATGACTCCTCCGGGCTTAGCGCCCGGGAACGCGAAGTGGGGCGGCTCATCCTGGAAGGCAAAACGTACCGGGAGATCGGCGAGGCCATCTACATCTCACCCCGCACGGCGGAGCACCATGTGGCACGGATGCGGCGACGCCTGGGAGCAGAAAACCGCTCAGAACTCCTGGTCCGCTTGAGGCTGGCTTTGGGGGAGGGGTACCCGCCTCCGTAGCGGCAACCCCCTCCACCCCCTAACGCGAAACCCCGCTATCCCCTAACGGTGGAGGACGCGGTAGGGGGACCACCCCCGATGCCCCGCCACCAGCCCCGGCAATACGTTGAATGCAAGCCCGGCAAAGGCGCCGGGCGTATCAAAATCCATCACAGAATTTGAGGGAGCACTCCAATGCCTACACTCGCACAACAGCTCGTGCAGTTCCTGATGAGCCTGTTCAACGATCCTGATGCCGCCGAAGAATTTGTGCGCGATCCAGAGGCGGCGCTCGCTGCAGCCGGCCTTCGCGATGTGTCTTCGGCCGACGTCGACGCCGTTCGCCCGGTAGTCCTCGACTACGCACCTATCAACGCACGCTCGTCCTTCGACCGCGAATACAACACCGGCGGCAACAACGCCTCCACCGGTGGAGGCGGCACCTGGGGCGGACACGACGACGACGACCGCCCCAACGGCGGTGGCGGCGGCGGACGTCCGGATCGCGACGATGACGACCATGGCCACGGTGGCGGCAACGGTGGCGGCGGCGGACGTCCGGACCACGACGATGACGACCACGGCCACGGAGGTGGCAACGGCGGCGGAGGCGGTGGTGGCTGGGGCGGCCATGACGACGATGATCACGACGGCGGTGGACACGGCGGTGGGGGCGGCCACGACGGTGGTGGACATGGTGGCGGCGGCGACTGGGATGACCACGCACACGCCGTTCAGCAGCTTGTCCACGTGGTGAATAACTACTCGTACACCACCACCATCGACGACCGCGACACGATCACCGACCAGTCAGTCAACCAGAACATCTGGGCCGACGGAGATGTCACGCAGCTCTTCAACCAGGACGCTGTGGTTGCCTCGGGCGACGGCGCTGTTGCTGCCGGCGACGACGTCAGCAATGTGGGCAATACGACCACCACCACAACTACCAATAACAACCAAAACCATTCGGTGAACTACACCGAATCCGGCGACGGCGACCTTGAAGTGGGCAACACGGACATCGAGGTCAAGGATTCGTTCAACGACAATTCCGATCACTCCGTGACCAAAGATTCCTACAATACCGACGTTGACGTGGACGTTGATATTGAGGACTCCTTCAACGAGGACAGCTCCACGAATACGGACAACTCGAACAACTCGGTCAATGTCTCGGATTCGTTCAACGACAACTCGGACAACTCAGACAACTCGGACAACTCCGACAACTCGGTCACGGACAACTCCGTGAACGTGGCTGACTCGTTCAACGACAACTCCACTGATGTGGATGTTGACGTCGAGGACGTTCAACTCATCAACGAGTCGATCGTGGTCCAGGACAACGAGTTGGAGGTGGACAACTCCACCAACCTCGACGTCGAGGACGTCCAGGTCAACTACGATTCCACAGTTATCCAGGACAACGAGTTGGACGTCGACTACACCAACGTGGAGGACAACACCGTCATTGCCGACAACGAGCTCGATGTGGATGTGGAATACAACGACATCGACGACTCGATCGTGGTTGCCAAGAACGATGTGGACATCGATTAAAACCAAAGAGATCCGAGCGTCGTAAAGGAAACACAGGACGTTCACGAACACCCCCAGCAGTGCCCGGCAGATGCGAGAACGTCTGCCGGGCACTTCGTGGCCTCACAGGATCAGACGGCCGAGGCAGCCGGAACAAAGGACAGACGGTGACGGAAACAGGACGCATGACCACCTTGGTGGAGCAGGGCATGGCGCTGGCAGGGGACCGGAACGACCTCCGGCGCCGACTGGAGAATACCCTCTACCGCTTGAGCGATCCCAGCGTCCGCGTGATTGTGGTGGGCGAGTTTAAGCAAGGTAAGAGCCAGCTCATCAACGCCTTGGTGAACGCACCCGTCTGCCCCGTTGATGATGACATTGCCACCTCCGTCCCTACGGTGGTACGGCAGGGGGATCCGGCGTCGGCCGTTGTCCTGGTACCCGTTCAGGACAGCGGCGCGCCGGCAACCGAAGGAGAGACCGGCGGCGGAGAAAGCCGGCTGGAACGGCAACCGGTGCAACTGGATCAACTCGCGGAGTTCGTCTCCGAAAAGGGCAACCCGGGCAATACGAAGAACATCGTGGCCGCCGAAGTTTCACTGCCGCGGAAACTGCTGGCCGGCGGACTGACCATCGTGGATTCCCCAGGCGTAGGTGGCCTGGGTTCAACACACACGCTGACCACACTGACTGCGTTGCCATCAGCTCACGCCATGGTGTTCGTTTCCGACGCCTCGCAGGAATACACCGAGCCGGAGATGCGGTTCCTGCGGCAAGCGATGCGCATCAGCCCCAACGTCCTATGCGTGTTGTCGAAGACCGACCTTTATCCAAGTTGGCGCCAGATCGCTGATCTGGATCAGAGGCATTTGGCAGGCGTCGGCCCGGATATTCCGCTGTTTCCGGTGTCCTCCGAGTTGCGACTCCATGCGGCCCGGCTGCAGGATGCTGAGCTGAATGCCGAATCAGGGTTTCCGGCTGTGATAGGTCATCTGCGGAACAACATTGTGGGCGGGGCCGCCAGAATGCAACGCAGATCCGTCAGCAATGACCTTCAGTCCGTCACCGAGAACCTCAGGCTCGCCCTGAGTTCGGAACTTGAAGCCCTGGAAAATCCGGCAGGAACGCCCCAGATGATCGCTGGCCTGAATGCGGCGAAGGAGGACGCGGACTCGCTGCGCAAACGCTCCGCTCGTTGGCAGATAACGCTCAACGACGGAATTGGTGACCTGATCGCGGACATGGAGTACGACCTGAGGGACAGGTTGCGCAGGATCCAACGCGAGGCCGAAATTGCCATTGATCAAGGTGATCCGGGACCCGCTTGGGAGCAGTTCACGCAATGGCTGGAACAGAGCACGGCAGCCGCGGTGTCGGATACCTTCGTGTGGACCAGCGAACGTTCGCAATGGTTGGCCGCCCAGGTAGCGGAGCACTTCTCAGAAGAAGTGGTGGCACTCCCCGCCTTGAAGGTGGCAGATACGGGCGGCGTCCTGGACCCCGTAGCCGATATTCAGGAGATGCAAAACGGCAAGCTCGGGCCGCTGCAGAAGGTGCTGATCGGGATGCGCGGGTCCTACGGGGGTGTGCTCATGTTTGGACTCCTGACAGGCCTCTTTGGGATGGCCCTCATCAACCCGCTGTCCGTAGGGGCAGGCCTGATGCTGGGCCGGAAGGCCTACCGGGAAGACAAGGAAGCACGGCTCAAGCAACGGCAATCAGAAGCCAAGATCCTGGTCCGGAAGCACGTGGACGATGTTGTGTTCCAGGTGGGCAAGCAGCTCAAGGACAGGCTGCGGCTGGTTCAGCGGGCCACACGGGATCACTTCACGGAGATCGCAGAGGAGCACCACCGTTCCCTCACGGAATCCGTGGCGGCCGCACAGAAAGCGGCAGCCACGTACGCCGTGGAACGCGATATGAGAATCAAGGAGATACGAAACCAACTCAAAGCAGTGGACGCCTTGGCCAAGGCCGCGCAGCAACTGCACGAAGAACCACCCGCGGGCGCGCAGGCCAGCACAGCATCATCGGCAGTCCCGGCAGGATGATGGACTCGGGCATCGCCGGAGCCTCGGCCCTGATCCGGCAAGCGAAGGAGATCTTCCACCAGGACCCAGCTGCGCTTGCGGTGGTGCATGAGCTGGAGGGCAGGCTGGAGGGGCCTTTGCGGATAGCCGTGGCCGGTATGGTCAAAGCCGGCAAATCCACGCTTCTCAATGCGATCATCGGCGAGGAAATCGCGCCCACAGATGCCGGGGAATGCACTCGGATTGTCACGTGGTACCGCTACGGTCACACCCCCAGGATCACGCTTCATCCCATCATCGGAGAGCCGAGGGCGCTCCCGGTCACCCGGGACTATGGCCGGTTGGTCTTTAGCTTGGGCGGGGTCCGGGCCGAGGACGTGGAACGCCTGGTGGTGGACTGGCCCGCAGCGAGCCTGCGGGAGCTGACGCTGATCGATACCCCCGGAATCGCCTCGTTGTCACAGGACGTGTCAGGACGGTCCATGCAGTTCCTCCTCCCCGAAGACGCCCCCATGGCCGCCGATGCCGTCATCTACCTCATGCGGCATCTTCACGCCTCGGATGTCAGGTTCCTCGAATCCTTCAAGGACACTGCCGCGGGTCAATCCGGAACTGTGAATGCGTTGGCGGTCCTGTCCCGGGCCGATGAGATCGGCGCGGGACGAATCGACTCCCTCATTTCGGCAGCAGTGATCGCGGACAGGTATAGCCGCGACCAGAACCTCAGGCCACTTGCCTTGGGTGTTGTCCCGGTTGCCGGCCTGCTGGCGCAAAGCTCGCGGACCATGCGGCAGACGGATTTCGAGGCCATGGGACTGTTGGCGCAGATGGACAGGAATCAGCGGGAGAGGCTGATGCTGTCGGCTGACCTCTTTTCCCGCGCAGCCGGGCCCGCGGGGCTCAGCCAGGAAGCCAAGGCGTCCTTGGTGGAGCGATTCGGCTTGTTCGGCATCCGCCTGGGTGTTGCCTTGATCCGGGGTGGCATCAGCAACCCCACCGAACTCGCCCATGAGTTGGCACGGCGTAGTGGCCTCGGCCAGTTGCTCGACAACATTGCCTCCCTGTTCCAAACGCGGGCGGACGCACTCAAGGCTCGTGCCGCCGTCGTGGGTTTGGAAGCCTTGCTGCGCGGTTCACCGAAGGATGTTGCCATGCAGTTGGAAGCAAGCTTGGAGCGGCTTCAGGCTGGCGCGCACGAGTTCCGGGAATTGAAACTCCTCACTTCGTTGCGCACTGGTGGCCTCATCCTGGCCCCGGAGCTGTCGGCTGAGGCTGAGCAGCTGGTGGGCGGCCGAGGGAACACCCTTCCGCTGAGGCTTGGCTTGGACCCGGGGGCAACCCCGGAGCAGATCAGTGAGGCGGCACGGAACTGCCTGAATCGGTGGCGGCTGATCGCGGAAAACCCCCTCACAGAGCCGGCAGCACTGGACGCGTGCCGGGTGGTCCTCCGAAGCTGTGAAGGGATGCTCGCGGCTCTTCCAGCGGCTCACTCCGTTGGCTGAATAAGCCGTTGGTTAAGTAACCCGTTCGCTCAGCAACCAGGTGGTGGTGGCCGGGAGGAACAGCAGAATCAGACCAGCCGCAGCCAAGATGAACTGGACCGCCAGCAGCGCCGTTGTCAGGGTGCCATCCGCTCCGGGCGCCACCACGAAGTCGGCGGTGATGACGGTGACCACCGCGTGAAGGAGAACCAGCGGGGCAAGTGCCCAGCGGGCCCAGAGGCGGCGTTTGAACAGGATCGCCAGCAGGATCGCTTCCATGGCCACCACCAGGGCAAGCATGGTGAGGCTTCCCAGGAAGACGACGGCGGTGGCCCCCTCCACTGCGTTGGCGTCGCCGTCGGGAACCATGCCTCCGATCACGCCTTTCAGGCGTTCGAAGTGGGAGTCCCGGCCGAGAAAGCCTGTTGCCACCACGGCGATCCCCGCCACGAAGCTGGCCACCCAGAGGGAACGTGAGACCCGGGCGGGTGCGGGCGGTTTGACCACCGCCGCTATGGGCGGCGGCGTGGAAAGCGAAATGCCTGGGCGTGGTGGTGGCGCGGAGGGTGATGCGGGCCCGCTGACTGATGGCGTGGAGGAAGGTGTCTGCCGTGATCCATCAGCTTGCTGGGCCATGTTCCCTACTTCAGCTCGTCAGTATCATGGGGATCCGGCTCGGTGCGTTTGGCGTCGCCGGGTTTGAATCCGTTGTTTTTGGCGTCGCCGCTGCCATCGGCCGGCTTCTCGCCCAGATCGCGTTCCTTGGCTTCCAGGTCCGCCTTGAGCTTCTTCAGGCGATCGTCTTCAGCCTGCTTACGGCGGCGGGTTTCCAGGTTGCGGAGGAATTCGGGGTCGTCATCCGGGGCTGTGGGCTGGCGGCGGACGGGTTTGGCCGTGGGCTTGTTGTACGGCCGGCCGAAAATGAACCAGAGGACCGCGCCCAGCAACGGCAGGACGATCATGACGATGATCCACGCGGGTTTGGAAATCCCGCGTGTTTGGTGGCTGTCGGTGCGGATGACGTCCACCAGGGCATAGACAAAGATGACTAGAACAATAACGACGCCTACAACCCGGAGCATGCACCAAGTCTAGTCGCCGGAAGCCAATCACTGGACGCCCTCTTCCGGCTGTGATCAGAGTGCAACCATCCGGGCGGCTAAACTTGGATGGTGGCTTTCCTGAAGTATTCCCTCATCCGCCTGGTACTGTTCGTGCCGTTGTTCGTGCTGTTCGCCTTTTTGGGGGTTGGATGGATCCTGGCTGTGGTGTTCGCCGGCCTGATCGCGTTCGCCATCAGCTATCTTTTCTTCCAGAAACAGCGCGACGCCGCCACAGCGGCCATGCGTGAACGCTTCTCCGGGCGGGCCAAACCGATTCGCACCGCCGGCGAGGTTGAAGACGCCGCCGCCGAGGACGGCTTGGTGGAGAAAAACCCGGACATCGCAGTCAATAACGACAAACGCCCGGGCACTGTCTAAGTTCTCCGGCACAAGTTTTTTGTACAGCTAACGCCCCCAAGAAGGCTTCTTGGGGGCGTTAGCTGTACAAGAACTCGTATAAAGGTTTTAGAAGCCGCGGCTCAGGATCAGGCCCAGCGAGAACAGCAGGCTGTAGCCGAGGTTGATCAGGCCGGTCTGCTTGAGCACCGGGATGAGGCTCTTGCGCTTCTTGCCGTTGACCATGAGCCAGGCAGGCATGAGGCACGCGGGGATCAGCAGCAGGACAATCAGCATCCAGGGTTTGGTGGGTGCCAGGACAATCACCAGCAGAATGGCGACGGCGAGCATCAGCACGTAGCTTTCGCGGGCATGCCGGTCTCCAAGCCGCACTGCAAGGGTCCGCTTTCCGGCGGCCGTATCTGTGGGGATATCCCTGACGTTGTTGGCCATCAGCAACGCGCAAGCTATGAGCCCGGTGCCGATCGCACCAATCACCGCGGCGAGGCTGACCTGCCCGGCCTGCGTGTAGGTGGTTCCGAGGGTGGCCACGAGTCCGAAGAACACGAACACAAAGACGTCGCCCAAGCCCAGGTAGCCGTAGGGATTCTTGCCGCCGGTGTAACCCCAAGCTGCCAGGACACAGCCGATGCCCACCAGGATCAGCCACCACGTCTGGGTAATGATCACCAGGATCAGGCCGCAGACCATGGCCGCCCCGAACAGCGCGAAGGCCGCCCATTTCACCTGCTCCGGTTTCGCCGCGCCTGAGCCAACCAAGCGAAGGGGACCCACGCGGTCCTCGTCAGTGCCGCGGATGCCGTCGGAGTAGTCGTTGGCGTAGTTCACGCCGATTTGAAGCAGGAGAGCCACAAGAGCTGCCAGGATCGCGTTCGGCAGCCGGAAAGCCTGGAGCTCGTACGCCGCTGCCGAACCGATGAGGACCGGCGCGATGGCCGCGGGCAGTGTGCGGAGCCGGGCTCCTTGAATCCATTGTGCAGCTGTCGCCACGTGTAGTACCTCGTGTATTTCGCGGTTGATCTTGAGTCAGGCTCGGGAGGAAGAACGTGTCTATTGTCCCTGATGCAGATTGGAAAGCAGGTCAATCATGGCCATGCGGTCCGGTTTTCCGTTCGGAAGCATCGGCAATTCCTTGTCAGCCAGCACTGTCTTGGGCGCCAGCACACCCAGTGCTTCCTCGCGGCGGGCGGTAAATCCCTTCACACCCTCGGGCGAAGGATCAGTCACGGCGACGTAGGCCGCCACGGCCTGGCCCCATTCGCGCGACGGTACGCCGGTCACGAAAGCCGCCGTGACGCCGTCGAGCTCTTCCAGCTTGCTTTGGATGTACGCGGCGGAGGCTTTGACACCGCCGGTGATGATGACGTCGTCAGCGCGGCCCAATACGGTGAGCTTGCCGTCGTCGGACAGTTCCCCCAGATCGCCGGTGACGTACCAGCGGATCCCGTCTTCCTCGAAGAATGCTGCCTTTGATGCCCGGGCAGCATCCAAGTAGCCTGCGGCGACGGTGTCCCCGCCCAGCAGGATGCGGCCTTCCAGCTCACCCTCGCCAATCCGGACCTCGACGCCGTCCAGCGGCTCGCCGTCGTACACGCACCCACCGCAGGTCTCGGCGGAGCCGTAGGTGGTCACAAGCTTCAGACCCTCGGCGCGGGCGGTGGCGAGGAGTTCAGCAGAAGCGGGAGCGCCGCCCAGCAGGATAGCGTCGAAGCGGCGCAGCACGGCAAGGGTTTCCGGTGCGGGGGAGTCCAACAGCCGTTGCAGTTGTGTGGGCACCAAAGAGGTGAACCGGATCTTGTCCGTGAGTTCCTCGGCCGCTGCGGTGAAGGCCTCGGGTGTGAAGCCGTTCGACTGGTCCATCACCCAGGGACGTGTTCCCGCATAGAGCGAGCGGACCAGCACCTGCACGCCGGCCACATACTGCAGGGGGAGCGCCAGCAGCCACTGGCCTTCGCCGCGCAGGGCCATGGCGGTGGACACGGAGGAGGCCGCGAGGGCGTCAACGGTGAGGATGGTTGCCTTGGGCGTCCCTGTGGAGCCGGAGGTGCGGACCACCACGGCTGCTTCTTCGACGCCGGTCTCCACCGGAATCGCCTGCGGTTCGCCGTGTTCGTCAAGGACGATTTCGACGGCGGGGCCCTCGCCGTGGAGGGCGGCCATCAGGGCTTTCAGTATGGGATCGATGTTCACAGTGGTCCTAGAAGTAGTACGGGAAGTTGGACCAGTCGGGGTCGCGCTTCTGGAGGAACGCTTCTTTGCCCTCCACTGCCTCGTCCGTCATGTACGCGAGGCGGGTGGCTTCGCCGGCGAAGACCTGCTGCCCGGCGAGTCCGTCGTCGGCCAGGTTGAAAGCGAACTTGAGCATCCGGATGGCCTGCGGTGATTGGCGGGCGATGTCAGCGGCGTACTCCAAGGCCACGTCTTCAAGCCGGGCGTGGTCCACGGCCTCATTCACGGCGCCCATTCGGACCATGTCCTCGGCAGAGTATTCGCGTGCCAGGAAGAAGATCTCCCGCGCGGCCTTCTGGCCGATTTGGCGGGCCAGCAGCGCGGAGCCGTATCCGGCGTCGAAACTTCCTACCGTCGCGTCCGTCTGCTTGAACTTGCCGTGCTCTCGCGAGGCGATGGTGAGGTCGCTGACCACGTGCAATGAGTGGCCACCGCCTGCCGCCCAACCATTGACGACGGCGATGACCACCTTGGGCATGGTCCGCATGAGCCGCTGAACTTCAAGGATGTGGAGGCGGCCGGCCCGGGCGGGGTCGATGCTCTCCTGGGTTTCCCCCTCTGCATAGCGGTAGCCATCCCGTCCCCGGATGCGCTGGTCTCCGCCGGAGCAGAACGAGTGGCCGCCGTCTTTCTCCGAGGGGCCGTTACCCGTGAGCAGGACGGTGGCGACGTCCGGTGTCATGCGGGCGTGGTCCATGGCGCGGTAGAGCTCGTCCACGGTGCCCGGGCGGAAGGCGTTTCGCACCTCGGGGCGGTTGAAGGCGATGCGGACCGTGGGAAGGTCCTTGACGGTGCCGTCCGTTGAACGCTCAACCTGCCGGTGGTAGGTCATGTCCTTGAAGTCGTCGAAGCCGGAAACTGTGCGCCAGCGTGAGGGGTCAAAGACGTCGGAAACCTTGGCAGGGAGTTGGTTGTTCACACTCCGAGTCTAGTAATGGCCTTAGCTGATGCAGAACTCGTTGCCCTCGGGGTCGGCCATGGTGTGCCATTCGTGGGGTCCCTGGTTGGCTGTCCACAGGTGTTTGGCGCCTCGGGATTCCAGTTCTTTGCGCACCACGTCCTTGTCCCGGCCATCCAGCCGGACGTCCCAGTGCACCCGGTTTTTGACGGACTTTTCGTTGGGATCGGTTTGGAAAAGGATCCGCCGGCCGGTCTTGGGGTCTTTGTCCTCCGCCGGGATAATTGCGCAGCCTTCTGCCCACACCAGTTTGCCGTTGTGGGTGATGGTCTGGTCCGCGGTGGCATAACCCTGCTCGATCATGGACCGGATGAACGCCTCGTCTTGGGGTTCCACGGTCCACTCGAGGGTTTCTGCCCACCAATCGGCGAGTTCGTGAGGCTTCTGGCAATCGACTACTACCTGGATGTTCAGTGTCATGCCCTCAAGCTATTCCCGACGGCGGGTGGCTGGGTAGGGCGTTGCGGTCAGCTTCCGTCCGGGTTTCCCAAGTAGGTAGCAGTTCAGGTCGTTCTGAGCGCTGAGAACGACCCGAACTGCTACCTAGTTGGGGAGGAGTTCGGGCGGGACGGCGTAGATGAGGACAACGGCCATGAGGTTCTTGGCTGCATGGACAAAATAGGAGAACATCAGGTTCTTACCCGTCCACACGTAGACCGCCACCAGCACCACGGCCATCCCCAGATACGGCGCCAACGCAGGCAGCGCGAGTCCTTCGCGGCCCACCACGTGGATTGACGCGAACACCACCACGGAGATGACGCAGCAGATCCAGATGTTCAGGTACCGCGACAACTTCCCGATCAGGAGATGCCGGAAAAGGTACTCCTCCACGAATGGGCCCAGGATCACCAGCAGCGGCACCATCAACCACGCAGGCACCTGTTGCAGCATGCCCTGGATGCCCAGCTGATTCTCAGAGCTTTGTGCGCTCCCGAAGGCCGCCACCAGCAGGGCTGTAAGGATCAGCATCACCACGATGGCCAGCGGCACCATGCCCAGCGTGAACCAGGGCCGGGTCCCCAGGATTTTGAGGTCGCGGCCGGCCACTCGCCAGGCAGACGCCACGGCAAATATTCCGACGCCGGCATAAAAGATCGCGTTGACGGCATAGGACGCTGTGGCCGGGTTGGCGAAAAGCTGCAGCATCAGTTGGTTGAGCGTCTCACCGGCCAGGAGGAAGTACGCGGTGAAGCCCACATAGACCGCAACGGCAATGCCATCCAAGGCAGTGAATCTGTACGACGGTGCCTTGGTGGAAAGAGTGCCCATGTGACCAGCCTATCTTTGCCGGGTGGCCCATGCTTGGCTACACTTTTCGGTATGCCTAACTTTCCGTTTCGGCGCGCCAAAGTTGTCCGCCGTTTCGCTGCTGTCCTGACCGCCATCGCACTTGTCCTGGGAGTCTCCGCCTGCGGTGGTGATTCCTCGGCCGGAGATGACGACAGGCCTGTGGTGCTCACAACGTTCACCGTGCTGGCGGACGTCGCCAAGAATGTTGCCGGCGACAAACTGCGCGTGGAGTCCATCACCAAGGCCGGCGCCGAGATCCACGGCTACGAGCCAACGCCGGGCGACATCCGGAAGGCCGCCCAAGCCGACCTCATCCTGGACAACGGGCTGAATCTCGAAGCCTGGTTCGCCCAGTTCGTCGAAGACCTTGATGTGCCTCACGCAGTAGTCAGCGATGGCGTGGACGTCATGCCCATTGCCGAGGACTCCTACCAAGGCAAGCCGAACCCCCACGCGTGGATGTCGCCCAAGAACGTCCAGATCTACGCCAACAACATGGCCAAGGCTTTCGCCACGCTGGACCCGTCCCACGCCGCCGAATTCGAAGCCAACGCGAAGGCCTACAACGCCCAACTCCAGACCGTGCAGGACGAGATGGTGTCCAAGCTGTCCGTCTTGTCGGAGCAGCAGAGGGCGCTGGTCACCTGCGAGGGCGCATTCTCCTATCTGGCCCGCGATGCCGGCCTCAAAGAGGTGTACATCTGGGCTGTGAACGCGGAGCAGCAGGCCACTCCACAGCAGATCACGCGGGCCATCGAGTTTGTTAAGGACAACCAGGTTCCGGCGGTGTTCTGCGAATCCACGGTGTCCGATGCCCCAATGCAACAGGTGGTGGGTGCCACGGGTGCCAAGTTCGGAGGGGTGCTCTACGTCGATTCCCTCTCTGAAGCGGACGGCCCCGTTCCCACATACCTGGACCTCATGCGTCACGACGCCAAGGTCATCACCACGGCACTGACAGGAGGAACCTCATGAGCACACCCGCGATCGCTGTTGAGGACGTCACGGTTCACTACGGTGACGTCCTGGCCCTGGACAAGGCATCCCTCACCTTGGACCATTCGCGGATCTGTGGATTGGTGGGCATGAACGGTTCCGGCAAGTCCACCCTTTTCAAAGTCATCATGGGCATGGTCAAACCCGATTCCGGCAGGGTGCTCATCAACGGTCAACCTCCGGTGAAGATGCGCAAGGATGCGGGGATCGGTTACGTTCCCCAAAGTGAGGACGTGGACTGGGCGTTTCCTTTGTCCGTCCGGGATGTGGTGATGATGGGCCGTTACGGGCACCTGGGATTCACGCGCCGTCCCCGCAAAGCGGACCGGGACGCCGTCGAGCATGCTTTGGAACGCGTGGAGCTGAGCGACTACGCAGACCGGCAGATCGGTCAGTTGTCCGGTGGGCAGAAAAAGCGGGCTTTCGTTGCCCGGGGCATTGCGCAAGGCGCCACCATGATGCTGCTGGACGAGCCGTTCGCGGGCGTGGACAAGCGGTCTGAGGCTACTATCACCAGGCTGCTCCGCGAGCTTGCGGACAACGGCGCCACCATCCTCATCTCCACCCATGACCTCCATGCCCTGCCCCAACTCTGCGATGAAGCAGTGCTGCTGATGCGCAAGGTGCTCATGCATGGAAGCCCGGACACCGTGCTCCAACCGGAGAACCTCGCCATGGCCTTCGGCCTCGACGTCATGAACAGGGGCTAAGCCATGGAATTCCTCCTGGAACCCCTCAGCTACGACTTCATGGTCCGGGCCCTGGCAACCACCGCCATAGCCGCAGTGGTATGCGCCGTCCTGAGCTGCTGGCTCGTCCTCATCGGCTGGTCCCTCATGGGCGACGCCGTCTCGCACGCGGTGCTTCCCGGCGTCGTCCTCGCCTACATCGTGGGTGCGCCGTTTGCCCTGGGTGCGCTGGTTTTCGCGCTCATCGCCGTGACATTGATCGGGGTGGTGCGGAATACCAGTCGGGTGAAGGAAGATGCTGCGATCGGCATAGTGTTCACCTCGCTGTTCGCGCTGGGCCTGGTGCTGATCTCCGTGACCCCGAGCCAGACCGACCTGAATCACATCATCTTCGGAAACCTTCTGGGCGTCAGTGTTCCGGACCTCATCCAGGTGGTGGTCCTGGGCGTGGTGGCCTTTGCCATCCTGATCCTCAAGCGCCGTGACCTCACGCTGTACGCCTTTGACCCCACGCACGCCCACGCGATCGGACTCTCTCCGCGCAGGCTCGGCGCCCTGCTCCTGGGGCTGCTCGCGCTGACCTCCGTGGTTGCCCTGCAGACCGTGGGCGTGGTGCTGGTGGTGGCCATGCTGATCATTCCGGGCGCCACCGCCTACCTGCTGACCGACCGCTTTTCCCGGATGCTGGTGATTGCGCCCGTCATTTCGGTGGTGTGCTCGGTGGCCGGAATTTATCTGAGTTACTACCTGGATACGGCGTCGGGGGCCATGGTGGTCCTCACCCAAGGCGTGGTATTCGGCTTGGTGTACTTGTTCAGCCCGCGGCAGGGACTGATCGGTACGCGACTGGCCAAAGCCCGCAGGAAGCGGGCCGTCGCCACGGCTACCGCGCGCTGACGGGGGAGCGCATCACCGCGATATCGCCATATGAGTTGCGGGCGCGGATCTCCACTTTGTCCGTGGTGTCTCCCGGGCCGTTGGTGGCTTCGAGGCCGTTGCGGACCCGTCCGTATTTGGTGCTGAGGTCAAGCCACGCGGCAGTGCCTTCGCGAACACCCACTGCCAGTGTGCCTGCGGCGGTTTGAACAGTGAGGCTGCCGGCGGCCACGTCAGCCACGGTGATGTCGCCGCTGGATGTTTTGACGGTGGTGGAAAGGCCGGCCCGCTCCAGCGAAATGTCGCCATTGGCTGCGCTGACGCTCAGCTCCCCGGAAGCGTGGGCGATGTACGTGTTGCCATTGCCGTTCTTGACGGTGGCAACTCCGTCCAGGTGGCGGATACGGATTTTTCCTGAGCTCGTCTTGATCCGGGACCGTCCCACAGCGCGCTCCACCGTGATGTCGCCCATGTCCGTGTGTGCCCTCAGCTCGCCGCAGTGATCGACGCGAATGTGGCCCAGGTCGGTTTTGAGGTCGGCTGCGCCGAATTCGCCTTCGCATCGGAGGTCTCCCATGGCGGACTTCAGCTCCAGGCTGCTGCCGCTGGGAACCTCCACGGTGATCTCCACTGCGCCGCCGTCGCTGAACCAACTGTGGCGGAACGATGGGTGCAGCCTTAGCTGCAGGCGGCCGTCAGCGTAGTCCACGGTGGTCTGCTCAGCCATCCTGACGTCCAGGTTTCGTTTGGCCTTGCGGGGCTGGACCGACACCTCGGTGGTGGGATGGTCGCGGGCTACTATCCAGATATCGCCGCGGACGGAGACGTCAATCACGACGGCGATTGGCTGGGGGGTCTGGAAAGTTGCCATTAGCGCGCCCAGCCCGTGAAGTTCTGCTCGCCGGGTTCACGGCGTGGACTCTTCTGGGGCGAGTGGCCGCCGCGGAGCGCCTCTGCGATTGCCCGGACCAGCCAGGAGTTCACGGACAGTCCGTCCCTGCCAGCGGCCTCTTCGACTTGTTGCTTGAGCTGATCCGGAAGCCGGAGCGTGGTCCGCGACGTGGTGGTGCCATCCACGTCGTCCGGCGCAATGGCGTCCTGGATTGATTGTTCGATCATTGCTTCGAAGTCCCCGCTTGGTGGATTGTTGACCACGAATTCGGGGTCTCGGCCGCGGAGCCTGACCTCCACGGAGCCGGGGGCGAGCTCCAAAGTGATCTCGCTCGCGGCGTCAGAGAGGGCTTCCAGGAGGGCCAGTCGAAGGGTGGATTCGACGGCGGCGGTGAGGCGTTCGCTGAGCGCCCGTGCCTCCGGGCCACCAGCCTCGGCGGCGGTTTCTAGCTGTTGTTGCACCGCAGTGATGTACTGGATGAGCTGCATGACACCATTGTGACGCCATAGTGGTGTCATTACAAGAGGTTTTTCCATGGATTTGCGCCATCCCTGGTGTCGCGGCTTGACGCATCCGCTTTCCGCCGTCAGGCTGGACCCATGAAGTCTTGAGCGCAGCCCCTTCCCATCGGCTGCATCCCCAGTACCCACATGGCTTTCTGCCACCCACTGCGGACTTGCGAGGATTCCTCTTGACTGACCACCTTCACCTTTCCGGCGTTTCCCATGGCTATGGGGACCGCGAGCTCCTCAACGCCGTTGACCTGGCCATCCACCATGGCGAACACGTGGCCATCGTCGGCGAAAACGGCGCCGGCAAGTCCACCATGCTGCGTCTGCTTGCCGGCGTGGAGACGCCCGACGACGGCACGGCCGGTTTATCCGGCAACCCCGGCTACCGCGTGGGTTACCTCGCGCAAACCCACGGGTTCTCCGAGTCCCTCACCGTAGGGGACGCCATTGATACTTCGCTGGCTTCGCTCCGTTCCTTGGAGGCACGGATCGCAGAGCTTGAGTCCGGTTTGGCTGACGCTGATCCTGAGGACCTGGAACTCTACGGTAGCCTGCAAACGGAATACCAACTCCGTGAAGGCTACGCTGCCGAATCCCGGGTGGAAGCAGCGCTGGACAAGTTGGGGCTGGGAGGCTTGGACCGGCGTCGAACGCTTGGATCTTTATCCGGCGGTGAGCAGGAGCGGGTAGCGCTGGCCTGCCTTTTGGCCGACCCGGCCGAAGCCTTGCTGCTGGATGAGCCCACCAATCATCTGGATGCGAACGGCACTGCCTGGCTTGAATCGAGGCTGGCGGCGCATCGCGGCACGGTTGTGGTGGTCTCGCACGATCGCGTGCTGCTGAGGAAAGTAGCCACCACCATCATCGAAGTGGACGCTGACCGGCGGGCCGTGAACCGGTATGGGAACGGCTATGAAGGCTACCTCCGTGAAAAAGCGGCCGAGCGTGCCCGCTGGATCCAGGAATACGATCAATGGCTCGACGCCATGGCTGCTGAACGCCTCCAGGCTGCCACTGTTGCGGATGGCATGGGCTATGGCCGCAAACGCGACAACGACAAGATGGCGTTCGGATTCAAGACCGGAACCTGGCAAAGCGCCGCGGCCAGTAAGGTCCGTAACGCCCAGGAGCGGCTCCGCAGGCTCGAGGACAACCCGGTGGAACGGCCACCCGTGCCCCTGAAACTGTCAGCACCGTCCCGGGTGGCGGCTGTGGCAGAGGTGGCGGCTGTGGCGGAGGTGGCGTCCGCTCCTGCGTTGGAAGCAAATGGTGTGAGCGTTCCCGGGCGGCTCCAGTCCGCTGATCTACGCGTGGATGCCGGACAAAAAGTGCTCATCACCGGCCCCAACGGTGCCGGCAAATCGACCCTGCTGTCCATTCTCGCCCGGACGCTGGAGCCGGCCACCGGGACGGTGACCGCCAACGGCAAGGTGGGTTATCTGCAGCAGGAACTCGAGGTGCCCGCCCGGCCTGGGCTGCGCTTGCTCCCCGCGTTTGCCGCCGGGCTGGGCGGCAACATCGATGCACATGCCGAGGGGCTGTTGCGGCTGGGGCTGTTCCGCCCGGCCGAGTTTCACGTTCCCGTGGGAGGCCTTTCAGCCGGGCAGCAGCGCCGGCTCGCCCTCGCCCGGCTCCTCCTGGGTGGTTACGACACCATGATCGTGGACGAGCCCACTAACCATCTGGCGCCTGTGCTGGTGGAGCAATTGGAAGTAGCGCTCGCCTCCTTTGAGGGCACCGTGGTGATCGTCAGCCACGACCGTGCACTGGGGGAGTGGTTTGATCGCAGCGCTTCCGATCATGCGCGTACCGCCCAGGGGTCGTGGGTGCGGTACCAGATGCAGGCCGGCGAATTGCTCTAGTGCTTGCTCCGGTCTCTAGTGCTCGCTCCGGTTGAGCGCGGGTGAGCTGTTGGCAAAGTGATGGTTACCCCGTGGCCGACAGGTGGAAACACGGCATTGAGCGTCCTGAAACAACGGCAGCGCACCATGGGAAGGGAACGGCCGAAAGGACTTTCCCGTGATCATTCAGAACCTCTTCCTGCAGGGCATCTACCACTTTGAAGGCGCAGGGCTGGATAAACCCGTGCCCATCCATGCCGAGCTTGCCCACTTCGTGCCCGACGGCATTATTAACCAAACGCTCTACTTTCGCGGAGGTAATTCCAGCACTGAACTGATCACCGTGGTGCTGATGCGGGACCGCATTCCCATGCGCTATTTCCCCATCGGGGCCAAGAGTGATGTCCACATCCCGCTCAGGGTCGTGGAAGATACCGACGGCGGATCGGTGATCGAGCTCTTCATCGTGGCACCCACCGGAACCAGGGGGTACGTGGTGGTGGATCTGGGAATGGTGGAGCACTGATGAGGGTGAACTGGTGAAGAAAAGGCTGGTGGTGATCGGCAACGGAATGGCCGGGGTGCGGGCCGTGGAAGAGATCCTCGCCAGGGGCGGTGCGGACCTGTTCCACATCACCGTGTTCGGCGAGGAGCCCTACGGGAATTACAGCCGGAGCAGGCTTGGGCGCGTCCTGTGTGGGGAGGAGAGCGAGGCGGACATCCTCCTCAATTCGTTGACCTGGTACCAGGAGAACGCCATCACACTCCACTCGGGGGTCCGGGTGGAACGCATCGACAAGTTCAGCAAGCACGTCTTCGCCGCCGACGGACGAGTGGTCCAGTACCACCATCTGGTCATCGCAATCGGCAGCCACCCGTTCCTGCCACCCATGGCCGGGCTCTACACGCCCAGCGGAACCATCCGCCACGGTGTTTTCACGTTCCGAACCCTGGACGATGCCCGCAGGATGATCAAGTTCGCCCAGCAGGAGCACCACCGACGGGCAGTGGTGATTGGCGGGGACTCGTTCGCTCTGGAAGCAGCCCGGGGGTTGCAGTCCTGCGGTGTGGAGGTGGAGGTTCTTTCCGGAAGCCGGGTCACCGCGATCCTCGGGGCTGATCGCATCACGGGACTGAGCGTACGCAACCAACCCGATATCGACTGCCACATGGTGGTGGTAGCCGCAGGCGTGCGACCGAACGTTGACGTCGCCGTCGTCAGTGGTTTGGCGGTAGAGCGCGGAATCGTGGTGGACGACCACCTGAGGGTGATGGACGAGGAGGACATTTACGCCGTGGGTGAGTGCGCTCAGCACCGCGGCGAGGTGTACGGGATGGTGGCGCCCTTGTGGGATCAGGCTGCCGTGCTGGCCGACCACATCACGGGCTCGGATCGCGGATCCATGTACCTGGGGACCAGGGCCGCTTCCTAACCTGGAACAGCCCTATCCACAGGCCCTTGTTGCCTGCGTCACGGGCATTGGGGTTAATCCCGTAAGATAGACGGGTTGCGCGAAGCTTCGGCGTTCTGCGTTCTTTGTCACACTTCGAGCCCTCCAAAGAGGAAAAGCTCGAATTATGTGTGCCAAAGCCGCCCGTGTTCCGGCACTGGCGTAACACCTACAGCAACACCCAACCCACAAGGAACAGCTGTGCCGCAAAGTACTCCCACAGATCTCCAGAGCTCCAAGGCCTCATCTGCAGCCTCGGACTCCAACCTCAGCGCCGAGGGATATCAGAAGACCCTGAGCCGCCGCCACGTCACCATGATCGCCATGGGTGGCGCAATCGGCGTCGGCCTGTTCATGGGCGCGGGTGGCCGTCTGGCCTCTACCGGCCCGGCCCTGATTTTCTCCTACGCCATTGCCGGCGTCATCGCTTACCTGCTGATGCGCGCCCTCGGCGAACTCATCATGTACCGACAGACCTCCGGCTCGTTCGTGAGCTACGCCGGCGAAATGTTTGGCAAGAAGGGCGCCTTCCTCTCCGGGTGGATGTACTTCATCAACTGGGCCATGACAGGCATTGCTGAGCTGATTGCGATCGGCCTGTACTTCCAGTTCTTCTTCCCCAACGTGCCCATTGAACTGTCCGCCATTGCCGCATTGGTGCTGCTGGTGGCCGTGAACCTGTTCAGCGTCAAGGCGTTCGGCGAATTCGAATTCTGGGCATCCTGCCTCAAGGTCGCTGCAATCGTGATCTTCCTGGCTGTTGGCACGTTCATGGTTGTCACCAACGCCAAGGTAGGCGACGGAAACGCGTCTGTGGCCAACCTCTTCCACGAAGACGGCGGCATGTTCCCCAAGGGCGGCCTGGTGATGATCCTGGTCCTCAACGCCGTGATCTTCGCTTACAACGCAATCGAGCTCGTCGGCATTACTGCTGGTGAAATGGAAAACCCGGAACGCGAAGTTCCCAAGGCGATCCGCGCCGTCGTGATCCGCATTGTGGTCTTCTACGTTGGTTCGGTGACGTTGCTCGCGATGCTGCTGCCGTCCGACCAGTACGTGGCCGGCACCTCGCCGTTCGTTACCGTGTTCGGCCAGATGGGCCTCGGCTGGATGGGTGACGTCATGAACATGATCGTCATCACCGCGGCGCTGTCCTCCTGCAACTCGGGCCTGTACTCGATCGGCCGCATCTTCCGCACCATGGCCAACAACGGCCATGCTCCTCAGTGGCTCACCAAGATGTCCACACGCCACGTGCCGTATGCGGCCATCCTGGCGATTGGCGGCGTCTACCTCGTGGGTATTCTCCTCAACATCTGGCTGGGTGGCTCGCACGCTTTCGACCTCGCACTGAACACCGCGTCCATCGGCGTGATCTTCACGTGGGGCTCCATCTTCGCCAGCCAGATTGCCCTCCGAAAGAAGCGCGGCAACGTCTCCAGCCTGCCGATGCCCGGTTCGCCGTGGACCAGCTGGGTGGGCCTCATTGCCCTGCTGGCCATCACCGTGCTGATTGGTTTCGATTCCATGACGGATAAGGAAACCGGCGAGGTCTTCCTGCTGGGCCTGTGGACCCTTGCCACCATCCCGTTCTTCGCACTGGTGCTGTGGCTCGGATGGCAGAAGGTCAAGAACAACGAGCCCAAGAGCGAGCTGTTCAGCTAAGGCTTCAAACGCTTCAAACGTACGACGGCGCGTGCCTCCTTTCGGGGGCACGCGCCGTTCGCGTTTGTGGGCCTGTGCGTTGTGGGGCCTGGTTTGCGCCCTATTTGGGGCGCGAGGGGCGCAGAGCGGGCCCCGCAACGGGTGGGGCCGGCGTTGTGGGGCCTGGTCTGCGGGTTATCCGAATTTGGGGATCAGTACCGGGGTGTTCTTTTTATATGCCTCGTAGTCAGCCTGGCCACCCCAGGTCTTGTCCGCTTTCTTTTCCAGCAGGGGGATACCGCTGACTTTGATGAGCAGCAAAGCCACGAACACAGGCGAGATCATGGCCACCCACTGCCAACCTTGGAGCACGGGCGCAGCGATGACAGCCACTCCGACCCAGAGCAGGATTTCACCAAAGTAGTTGGGGTGCCGGGACTTGGACCAGAGCCCGGTGGAGATGAACTTTCCCTTGTTGGCGGGGTCGGCTTTGAAGCGGCTCTTCTGCAGGTCGGCCACCACCTCCATACCGAAACCAGCGGCCCAGAGCAGGAAGCCCAGCAGAGCCAACCAGTCGAGGTCCACGCGCTGTGAACTGCTGATGGCGATCCAGGCCGCGGCCGCAGTGAAGACCACCCAAAGGCCTTGCACCGTCCACACGTTGAGGAACCGGATGAACGACGGTTTGATCTCGTCGAAGCGGTCGTCCTTGCCAGATGCGTGGATCCGGCGGGACAGGAAAATGCCCAGGCGCAAGGCCCACACGGCCACCAGCGCTGCCAGCAGGAGTCCGCGGGCATCGATTCCCGGGGTCAGTGCCACCAGCATCACCGTGATCGCTACATAGGTGAGCGATCCCGTGAGGTCGAAGAACTTCTCTGTTTGCGCCTTGAAGGACGGGATGAACACGAGCCATTGAATGATGAAAGCGGCCGTCACTGCCCACGCGAAAAGCGGGAAACCGCCAAGTGTTGCCCCGTTGTGGCTGCCTGCCAGCGCGATGAGCACAGCCAGAACCAGTACTACCGGAAGGGCGATGAGGCCCTTCCTGTCCGTATCCTTCATGATTTACCTCTGCTTGATGTTCAAATTAATTTGATTACTATATAAACATGCAAAATGTTGAAAAGGCCATTGGAGTGCCGGGCAGCCCGGCTTCCGGGACTTTGCAGGCCCTCTTCGGCCTGGCCAATGAGACGGAGCGGGAGGTGGCTAGAGCGCTGGGACTCAATCTCACCGACTACCGGGCCCTCACAGTCCTCTCGGAGTCAGGCCCAGTCACCGTAGGGGCCTTGGCCGTGAAACTCAGCGCGACCGCTGCCACCACCACGGCCATAGTCGGTCGCCTGGAAATGCACGCCTTCGTGGAACGCTCCCGCAGTACGGAAGACAGGCGTCAGGTGCGCGTCAACGTCACCGAGGCCGCTTCCCGGAAGGTCAAAGAGCTGATGCAACCCCTCGTTGCCACCGCCGCTGCCCGGCTGGATGCGCTGGATCCGGCCCAGCAATTGGTGATTACTGACTTCCTCGGTTCCGTGGTGAGCCTCATGGAGGACCACCTGAGGTCACTATCGGCAGAGGGTGCTCGTTGAGAGAGTTCACCTCCCCGCCGCTGGTGGAGCCTTCATTGCACCGCAACGCCACGGACCTGCTGATGCAACGGGTGCGCAGCAATCCGGACCACGCCGCCTTTGAGGTCAGAACCCCTGGCGGCGCGGTCACTGATCCTTGGCGCGAGGTCACCACGGCAGACTTCGCACATGAGGTCCGCGCCCTGGCCAAGGGCTTCATCGCTGCCGGGATTCAGCCGGGGGAGTCCCTGGCCATCATGTCTCCCACCCGGTATGAGTGGGCCTTGACGGATATGGCCGCATGGTTCGCCGGCGCCGTCGTGGTTCCTGTCTACGAAACGTCCGCGGCACCGCAGGTGACAGCCATACTTGCCGATGCCGATGTCCGGCTCGCAGTCGGTGGCAGCGCCGAGCACGCGGCCTTGCTGGAGCAGGGCTTCGCGGGGGCCGGGTTGACGGCGTTGGGGGTCTGGACCCTCGACGCGCGGCCTGGTGCCGACCTTGCCGATTTGGTGGAAAGGGGCGCCCGGATTCCGGATAGTGCCGTGGAGGAGCGCCGCCTGCTTGCCACCCTCGATTCTGTGGCGACCATCGTCTACACCTCCGGAACAACAGCCGCTCCCAAGGGTGCCCTGATCACGCACGGCAACTTTGTGGGACAGGTTCTGAACGTGGCGGCCGCCTACACCGAGGTTGTCCGTGAAGGCGGCAACACCATCATCTTCCTGCCCATGGCACATGTGCTGGCCCGCGGACTGCAGCTGATCTGTTTGGCTAACGGCATGAGGATCGCGCACCTGTCCGATCCCCGTGACGTGGTACCCGCCTTGGGCGCCCTAAAACCCACGTTCCTTGTTGTGGTCCCGCGTGTTCTGCAGAAGATCCAGGCGTCTGCAGCTGCCGCCGCAGCGCAGAAGCGCTTGGGACGCGTGTGGGCTTCGGCGCAACGCACAGCTGTGGAGTGGGGCCGGTTTGCCGAAGCGCACGACGCCGACCCCCAGCTGCGTGCCTCGGCAAGCCTCCGCGTCCGGCGGGCGCTGTTCGACCGCCTCTTCTACTCGCGGCTGCGGCAGTTGGTGGGCGGGCGGCTTGACTACCTGCTATCCGGCGCCGGCGCCCTTGATGCCGAACTGTCCCTCTTCTTCCGAGGGCTGGGGCTTCCCGTGATCGAAGGCTACGGCCTCACGGAAACCACTGCACCGCTGACTGGCAACTTGCCCGGGTCCATCCATTCCGGCTCGGTAGGAGTCCCCATGCCCGGGACCAGCGTTCGAATCTCGGACCAGGGCGAAGTTCTTGCCCGGGGAGTGGGCGTTTTCGCGGGTTACCGCAGGCCAGTGGATAACGCGGAAGCCTTCGTAGACGGGTATTTCCGAACCGGAGACCTCGGCGAGCTGGACCACGTGGGCCGGCTCACCCTGAAGGGGCGGATCAAGGACGTCATTGTCACCGCAGGCGGGAAGACCATATCCCCGGCCATCTGGGAAGGCTATGTGGAAGGAGATCCGCTGGTGGCCCATGCCGTCATGGTGGGGGAAGGCAAGCCCTATCTGGGTGGTCTGGTCCTGCTGGATCCCGAGTCCCTGGCTGCCTGGGCTGAACGCGAAGG
This sequence comes from Paenarthrobacter sp. NPDC091711, assembly GCF_044756605.1. Classification (NCBI taxonomy): domain Bacteria; kingdom Bacillati; phylum Actinomycetota; class Actinomycetes; order Micrococcales; family Micrococcaceae; genus Paenarthrobacter; species Paenarthrobacter sp. NPDC091711. The sequence goes on along the minus strand of NZ_JBIVTF010000002.1, from coordinate 476,446 downwards.
CATCGCCGATCTCAAGGGAATCCGCATCCCTGAGGACGGCGGCGCAGTCCAAATAGACGACGCCCGGCTTCTTGCAGTCATCGGACAAGCGGTGAGCGCTGCGAATGCCAAAATTGCCCGCTCCGAGCAGGTGCGCCGGTTCGTGTTGTTGCTGACCGACCTCAGCGAGGCCAACGGATTCGTGACCCCCACCATGAAGCTGAAACGCACTGCTTTCACCAGCCGCGCCAGCCACATCGTGGAAAGCCTCTACAGCCAGTCCCGGAGCCAATCATGAAGCGGTGGCTGCTCGCCTATGGCCTGACCGCAGTGAAAATCCCGTGGGTGGCTCTGCCTCGTAGGCCTGGTGTTGTTGGGAGTGTCAGTGCCCGGGTCTAGGCTCGATGTATGGAACACACCACCACCTTGACGCAGCACGTCAACGCACGCCCGGAGAAGGTTTGGGCCGTTATATCGGACATTCCCGGCTCGGCCGGCACGCTCTCGGGCATCAATTCAATCCAGATGCTCAGCGAAGGCCCTTATGAGGAGGGGACGCGCTGGAAGGAAACCCGGACCATGATGGGTAAGCAGGAGACCGTCGAGATGTGGGTTTCCGAGACGGACCCTCCTCGCAGCACTACGGTCAAGGCAGTTCAGGGCGGTGCGGACTACACCACCCGCTTCACCCTCACCGAGCGCCATGGCGGTACGGATCTGACCCTGACTTTCGGTGCCGAGATGATCAATCCCTCGCTCATCAGCAAGGTGGGGATGGCCCTGTTCGGGAAGTTGGGAATGAGCATGACCCGCAAGGCCCTCAGCAAGGACCTCGCCGAGATCGCTGCCAAAGCGGAATCGCTCTGATGGCGGCTGCAAAGGTGGCGGCGCCCAAGATTTCGCCGGTGCGTCTGGATGAACTGCGTGACGACGACGCTCCGGACTTCCAGCGTGGCGAACGGTACGACGGCGTCAGGCTCACCCGTGTTTCCGCCGACGGAGAGGAACTGAGCGGCGCCGACTTCATTGAGTGCGAGCTGAACGGGGTCTCCTTCAACGAGGCTCAGCTGCGGGGTGCGACGTTCCGCGAGTGCATCTTCTCCGAGCCATACGCCCCGGTCTTCATGGCTGCGCGGACTTCCTGGCAGGACGTGGAGATCACCAATCCACGGTGGGGATCGGCCGAACTCTATGAGGGAAACTGGCGCTCTGTCCGAATTGATGGCGGCAAGCTGGACTATGTGAACCTGCGTGGCTCCAAGCTCATGGATCTTCAGATTTCCGATTGCATCATCAATGAGCTTGATCTTGGCGGTTGCACGGGTACCAGGTTGGCCTTGAAGAACTGCACTATCGGCACGCTGGATGTTACGGGTGCCAAGCTAAAGGACGTGGATCTGCGGACCTCGGAGTTCCGCGGAATCAACGGATTGGCCGGGCTCGCCGGAGTGGTGATCGATGATTACCAGTTGAGCCTCATGGCGCCGCTGCTGGCCGGACATTTGGGAATTCGAGTGCTCTGATACGGGCTGGGGCCGGTCTCTGCTGATCCGTAACCGAGGACTTCAACTGTTGACCGGCTCCCCGGGCCGTGTAATCTTTATAGAACGAACGGTCGGTATATTATTCCTGACCGGTCCCTTTACTTCGCGAAGGATGTTCTCATGGTCGAGGCTTTTCTTGTTGGCGGCGCACGAACGCCTGTAGGTCGCTACGGTGGGGCATTGTCCTCCGTTCGCCCGGACGATCTCGCAGCGCTGGTGGTCCGGGAAGCGGTGGCGCGGGCCGGCGTCGATCCTGACTCGATTGATGAGGTGATCCTCGGCAATGCCAACGGCGCGGGCGAGGAGAACCGGAACGTGGCCCGTATGGCCACCCTCCTTGCGGGACTTCCCCTCCACATCCCCGGCATCACGGTGAACCGACTGTGCGCCTCGGGCCTCAGCGCAATCATCATGGCCAGCCACATGATCAAGTCCGGAGCAGCGGACATCGTAGTGGCCGGTGGTGTGGAGTCCATGAGCCGTGCCCCGTGGGTGCAGGAGAAGCCCACCACGGCGTTCGCCAAGCCGGGCCAGATCTTCGATACCTCCATCGGCTGGCGCTTCGCCAATCCGCTGTTCACCAAGGGTGAGCTCTCCCGCGACGGCAAAATGACCTACTCCATGCCGGAAACGGCCGAGGAAGTGGGGCGAGTGGACAACATCTCCCGCGAGGATGCCGATGCTTTCGCCGTCCGCTCCCACGAGCTCGCACTGGCCGCCATCGCCGGTGGGCGCTTCAAGGACGAGATCGTTCCCGTCACTGTGAAGACGCGTAAGTCCGAAACCGTGGTGGACACGGATGAGGGCCCCCGCGAAGGCACCACCATGGACGTCCTGGCCAAGTTGCGGCCCGTAGTGCCCGGTGGATCGGTAGTCACGGCAGGCAACTCATCCACGCTCAACGACGGCGCCTCGGCCATCATCGTCGCGTCCGAGGCGGCCATCAAGAAGTTCGGCCTGACGCCCCGTGCACGGATTATCGAGGGCGCTTCGGCCGGTTGTGAGCCCGAAATCATGGGAATCGGCCCGGTCCCGGCCACCCAAAAGGTCCTGACACGTGCCGGCCTCAGCGTAGATCAGCTGGGCGCCGTTGAACTCAACGAAGCCTTCGCCACGCAGTCACTGGCCACCATGCGGCGTCTCGGACTGAACCCGGACATCGTCAACAACGACGGCGGCGCCATCAGTTTGGGACACCCGCTCGGTTCCAGCGGCTCACGCATTGCCATCACGCTGCTGGGCCGCATGGAACGCGAACTCGCTTCCTCTTCCGGACCTAAGCTCGGATTGGCCACCATGTGCATCGGCGTCGGACAGGGCACCGCGATGCTGCTGGAGGGCGTGTAATGGCACTGAATCCTCAAGACTTCACCACCCTTCTGCTCGAGGAACGCGAGGACCGGCTCACTGTTCTGCTGAACCGCCCCGAAGTCCGTAACGCGATCGACCAGACCATGGTGGACGAGCTTCACATGGTCTGTGCGGAGCTTGAGCGAAACCCTAAAGTGCTGATCATCGCCGGAACTGAGGGTGTTTTTGCCTCGGGTGCGGACATTGGACAGCTACGCGAACGCCGCCGGGACGACGCCTTGCAGGGGATCAACTCCACCATCTTTGTGCGCATCGCCAAGTTGCCCATGCCGGTCATTGCGGCTTTGGATGGGTATTGCCTGGGCGGGGGAGCAGAGCTCGCCTACGCTGCCGACTTCCGTATTGGTACACCGAGCGTCCGGATCGGCAACCCGGAGACCGGACTGGGAATCCTTGCCGCCGCAGGGGCCACGTGGCGGCTGAAGGAACTTGTGGGGGAGCCGAAGGCCAAGGAGATTCTCCTGGCTGGCGCAGTGCTCCGTGCTGAGGAAGCCTTGCGCATCAGCCTCATCACTGAAATCCACGAAGCGCCCGAGTTGATGGACGCGGCGCACAAGCTGGCGGACCGGATTGCGCGTCAGGACCCCCTGGCCGTGCGGATCACCAAGTCCGTGTTCCATGCCCCTGCTGAGGCCCACCCGCTGATCGATACCCTGGCGCAGGGAATCCTCTTCGAGTCCCAGGCCAAGTTTGATCGCATGCAGGCGTTCCTGGACAAGAAGTCCGCGAAAGCTTCGCAAGACACAGCCGCTGCGGCCGACGCTGCCGTACCCACGCAAGACAGGACCCAGAAATGACAGAAGCACCCGCCATCCCGCACGTCGTTGGAGTCCTTGGTGGTGGCCGGATGGGCGCAGGAATCGCACATGCGTTTCTCACCAACGGTGCCACTGTGATCGTGGTGGAACGCGATCACGAGGCAGCAGCCGGAGCACAAGGTCGCGTCGCTGATGCCGTGACTAAGTCCGCCGCCCGCGGCACCCTGAGCGAAACCCCTGACGAGGCGATGTCCCGCTTCAGCACGTCCACGGACTACGAATCCTTCATCCACTGCGGGCTCGTAGTGGAAGCCGTGCCTGAGGATTACGATCTCAAGGTCACCGCCCTGAAAGCTGTGGAGGACCACCTGTCCGCGGATGCTTACCTGGCCTCAAACACGTCATCACTGTCCGTGACCGGACTGGCCAACAACCTTCGCCGTCCGGCCAATTTCGTGGGCCTGCACTTCTTCAACCCGGTGCCCGCGTCCACCCTCATTGAAGTGGTGCTGGCCAAGGAAACGTCTCCCGAACTGGCTGAAGCGGCGAAAAGCTGGACTGAGGCACTCGGCAAGACCGCCGTCGTCGTCAATGACGCGCCCGGCTTTGCCTCTTCAAGGCTTGGCGTTGCAATCGCCCTTGAGGCGATGCGCATGGTGGAGGAAGGCGTGGCATCGGCGGAGGACATTGATGCCGCCATGGTCCTGGGCTACAAGCACCCCACGGGTCCGCTGAAGACCACGGATATTGTGGGTTTGGATGTTCGCCTCGGCATTGCCGAATACCTTCATTCCACGCTCGGCGACCGTTTCGCTCCGCCGCAGATCCTGCGGGACAAAGTGGTGCGCGGGGAGCTTGGACGCAAGTCAGGCAAGGGCTTCTTCGAGTGGAATGACTAGCCGTTAGGCTAACCGGGTGACTTCTATTGAACCCATCACCCTGACCGGCCAATTCGTAACGCTGGAACCGTTGAGCCAGGAACACCATGACGGCCTGGTGGACGCAGCCCGTGACGGCGATCTTTGGAAGCTTTGGTACACCTCGGTTCCCACGCCTGAGGGCATGGCCGCTGAAATCGATCGCCGTCTGGGCCTGCAGGCAAGGGGGTCCATGCTGCCTTTCGCCACGCGATCGAACGTCACGGGCAAGCTCATCGGCATGACCACGTACATGAACATCGACGCCGAAACGCCTCGTTTGGAAATCGGATCCACGTGGAACGCTGCATCAGCGCACGGCACGGGGACCAACCCGGATTCCAAGCTGCTGCTCCTGCGCCATGCTTTTGAAACCCTGGGCTGCCCGGCCGTGGAATTCCGCACGCACTGGATGAACCAGCAGTCCCGTGAGGCGATCGCCAGGCTCGGCGCCAAACAGGACGGCGTCCTGCGAAGCCATTCCCGCAGCCTGGACGGCGCCCTCCGCGACACCGTGGTGTTCTCCATCCTCGACCACGAATGGCCGGCCGTCCGCAACGGCTTGGAGTTCCGGCTGGCCAAGTACGGCGCGTAGACGGTGTTGCCCCCGCATTGAGGGGTGAGCTCTCGGCTGTAAGAGCTCGCTAATCCCTCGAGATCTAACCCCTCGGCGGGACCCAGCTACTTGCTTTGTGATTAGCTGACCCCTATGGACGGGACTACTTCAGCTCACCAACGTGTCCACTGGGACGGCGCCGTCAACGCCTGGCGTATCGCCGGGGATGTGTATCGCATGGGTCGCCATGAATGGGTCACCACGTCCGGTTGGCAGCAGATGTACGACGACGGCGTCCGCACCGTGATCGATCTCCGCGCCTCGCGCGAGCGGCGGCAGCGCGACACCGACCCCGAGGTGCCCGGCGAGGTGAAGGCGCGCATCGACGTCGTCCACTGCCCAACGGAAGATCCTGACCATGAGGATTTCGACGAGCTTTTTGGCCCGTACCTCAAAGACCCCGCCCAGTATGGGGATTACCTTGACGTGTTCCCGGACAAGATCGCGGCCGTCTTCAGGGCCATAGCCGCGTCACCGGGCAAGGTGGTGGTTCATTGCTCCGCGGGTAGGGATCGCAGTGGGGTCATCGCGGTGATGCTGCAGCGATTGGCTGGCTTTGGCGACGAGGAGATCGTGCACGGATATGAACTGGCGGCGCGGGGTATTAATGAGCGGCATCGTACGCATGGTGCGCCGCACGCCCATGATCCGTACCTGTCCGATGACGAGCTTGAGGCGATGCTGACCAAGCGGCGGGAGAGCCTGCGGGCCTTCCTTGCGAGGTTGGACGCGGCCGGGTTCCTGGCGGCCAACGGCGTCTCGGATCGGGAGCTGGCTGCCGTGCGGGCCAAGCTCGGAGTGGTCGAGGCTGACTGAAGCCTGAAATTCCTGCTGTACTCCGCAGGGCATTCATGTACCCTGTATATATTACCGAACGGCCGGTCAGTAATGTTGGCTCAAGTCAGCAGCGACCGTGCCGATTTCACGTGCCTTGGAAGGACCCGTCGACGATGACCACTACAGCAGTCGCCCCGGAAACCACAGCCGTTGCAACCGTCCCCAGCTACGTCCAGGATGCCTGGTGGACGCCGGCACCTGACGCCAAGAAGGTCCCGGTCCGTGATGCCAGCACCGGAGAGGTCCTGGCAAACGTCAGCACCGACGGACTGGACCTTGCCGCCGTCGTGGATTTCGGCCGCACCACCGGCCAAACGGAACTTGGGAAGCTGACGTTCCACCAGCGCGCACTCAAGCTCAAAGAGCTGGCCATGTACCTCAACGGGCGTCGCAACGAACTGTACGAATCCTCGTCGCAGAGCGGTGCCACCAAGATCGACAACATGATCGACATTGACGGCGGCATTGGTGTGCTCTTCACCTTTGGCTCCAAGGGCCGCCGCGAACTGCCCAACTCGCAGGTTGTTGTGGACGGTCCCATGGAGACGCTGTCCAAGGACGGATCGTTCGTGGCCGAGCACATCTACACCCGCATCCCCGGCGTCGCGGTACAGATCAACGCGTTCAACTTCCCGGTCTGGGGCATGCTGGAGAAGTTCGCTCCCGCGTTCCTTGCCGGCGTCCCCACCATCGTGAAGCCGGCCACGCCCACGGGATACGTTGCGGCTGCGGCCGTGCAGGCAATCGTCGAGTCGGGCATTCTTCCCGCTGGCTCGCTGCAGCTGATTTCCGGTTCCGCCCGCACCATCCTGGATGAGCTCGATTACCGCGACCTCGTGTCTTTCACCGGCTCGGCCTCCACTGCCAACTCCCTGAAGGGCCACAAGAACGTGGTCCAGGGCGGCGTCCGTTTCACCTCCGAAACCGACTCCCTCAACGCCGCAATCCTCGGCCCCGACGCCGTCCCCGGCACACCCGAGTTCGATGCCTTCATCAAAGCGGTGGTCACCGAGATGACCGTCAAGGCGGGCCAGAAGTGCACTGCCATCCGCCGCGTCATCGTCCCGCAGTCGCTGACCGCCGAGGTCGCCGCCGCCGTCGGCGCCCGCATCAACGAGCGCGTTGTCCTCGGTGACCCGCGCGCGGAGGGCGTCACCATGGGCGCTTTGGCATCGCTGGAACAGCTCGCGGATGTCCGCGCCGCCGTTCAATCAATGCTCGACGCCGGTGGTGAGCTTGCGTACGGATCTCTCGATTCGCCGTCGGTCACTTCCGTTGGCGGCACCGTAGGCGTAGTGGAGGACGGTGCGTTCATGTCCCCGGTCCTCCTGAGCTGGGCAGACGCCGAAGCCGAAGAAGTTCACTCGTTGGAGGCGTTCGGGCCGGTTTCCTCAGTGATTGGGTACTCGGATCTTTCCGACGCCATTCGCTTGGCTGCCCGTGGCTCCGGCTCGTTGGTGGCATCTGTCTGCACCAACGATCCCGCTGTTGCACAAGAACTGGTGCTCGGGATCGCGGCTCACCACGGACGCGTCCACATGCTCAACCGTGAAGACGCCCGCTCCTCCACAGGCCACGGTTCGCCCGTCCCGCACCTGGTTCACGGCGGCCCCGGCCGCGCTGGTGGTGGCGAGGAACTGGGCGGCATCCGCTCGGTGATGCACCACATGCAGCGCACAGCAATCCAGGGTTCGCCGAACATGCTCACGGCCGTTACTGGCCTTTGGCACACTGGCGCCGACAGGAACTTCACCGTGGAGACCGAGGGCGAGCACCCCTTCCGGAAGCACCTGTCCACGCTGCGAATCGGTGATGCCGTGCGTTCGGAACTCCGTGAGGTCAAGCTTGAGGACATCACCGCATTCGCGAACTCCACCGGAGACACGTTCTACGCCCACACCAACCAGGAAGCTGCCGAAGCCAATCCGTTCTTCCCGGGCATTGTGGCCCACGGCTACCTGCTCCTGAGCTGGGCTGCCGGACTCTTTGTGGAGCCCGCACCGGGCCCCGTCCTGGCCAACTATGGCTTGGAGAACCTGCGCTTCATCACCCCTGTTGCGGCGGGAGATTCCATTCGGGTCACGCTGACAGCCAAGAAAATCACGCCACGTGAGACTGACGAATATGGCGAGGTGGCCTGGGACGCCGTCCTGACCAACCAGAACGACGAAATCGTGGCTACCTACGACGTCCTGACCCTCGTGGAGAAGTAACCCTCTCTCACATCCCTCGGGTTTGGGTGGGTCCCTCTCTCACATCCCTCGGGGTTGGGCCCGACTGCCCTCGCGCACACGACAAAACGCCTTTCCACGGTATGTGGGAAGGCGTTTTGTCGTTTGACTGTCCTACGGAGCCGGGCGCTCCCCCGGGCACTTCAATGAGCCTGGCAATCCCCAGCACGCCCGCGCGGGGGTAGGGGATGTGAGAGAGCGATCGGCTCAAGGGCGTGGGATGTGAGAGAGCGATCGGCTCAAGGGCGTGGGATGTGAGAGAGTGATCGGCTCAAGGGCGTGGGATGTGAGAGAGCGATCGGCTCAAGGGCGTGGGATGTGAGAGAGTGATCGGCTCAAGGGCGTGGGATGTGAGAGAGGGTCAGGCGGCGGTGTGGAGGCCGTCGAAGGCCATGGTGATGACGTCGTCGGCGAGCTTCTCCGGAGACAGCGAGCCGCCCGGCTTGTACCACTCCACAATCGAGTTGATGGTGCCGAACAGCAGGCGTGTGACGGTGCGAGGATCGATGTCCTGGCGCAGCGACCCGTCTTCACGTGCGGCGGCAATCAGCTCGGCCACCTTGTGGTCGAAGGCGCGCCGCCGTTCCAGCGCATCGCGTTCGATCTCCGTGTTGCCCCGCAGACGCAGGAGCAGGGTCACGAACGGCAGTCGATCCACCAGCACGGCAATGGTCTGCCTCAGCACGAACTCGAGCCGCGCATCGGCTGGCCCGGAGGTAGCAGAGGGCTCCTCAAGGATCGCCTCCAGCCCACCCAGTGCGTGGTCCAGGGCGAGCTTCAGCAGATCGCCCTTGGACGGCACGTGGTGGTAAATGGCTGACTTCGAGATCCCGAGGTTTTCGGCCAGGATGCCCATGGACGTTGCGTCGTACCCGTGGCGGTTGAAGACGTCGACGGCGATGCGGAGCACCGACTGCTGGTCATAACCGGGCCGTCCGCGCTTGGTGGTGGTCTCAGTAGGCATGCTGGCATTTTCTCACGATCTCAGTGGTGGACGGCGCTCAGCCCTTGGGTCGCATGTCGTAGATCCGGCGAAGTTTGCCGTTGGACCGCTCGAGGGAGCCGGGCTCCACCACGTCTACTACGCAAGATGACCCGACGTGAATCTTGATCTGCTCGCGCAAGGTGTGTGCCGCCGTCGTGCCTGCCTCGGGAGACACCGTCTCACGCCGCTCAACACGAACGGTCAGCGAGTCCATGCGTTTGCCCTCGGGGCGGGTGATTTCGAGCTGGAAGTGCGGGCTCAGCTCGGGGATGCGGAGGGCGATCTCCTCGATCTGTGACGGGAAGAGGTTCACGCCGCGGAGGATGATCATGTCGTCGCTGCGGCCGGTGATGCGGCCCATGCGGCGGTGCGCGGGGCGGGCGGTGCCGGGGAGCAGGCGGGTGAGGTCCTTGGTGCGGTAGCGGATGATGGGCAGCGCTTCCTTGGTCAACGATGTGAAGACGAGTTCGCCGGGTTCACCGTCGGCCAAGACCGTGGAGTGATCGAAGGGGTCGATGATTTCGGGGCGGAAGTGGTCTTCCCAGATGTGGCAGCCGTCCTGCGTTTCAACGGCTTCGCCAGCGACGCCCGGGCCCATGACTTCGGAGAGTCCGTAGATGTCCGAGGCCTTGATGTTCATGGTGGTTTCGAGCTCGTGGCGCATTTCTTCGGTCCACGGCTCGGCGCCCAGGACCGCGTACTTGAGCGAGGTGGACCTGGGGTCGATGCCCTGGTGAGCCATGGCGTCGGCGATGGTCAGCAGGTACGTGGGCGTGGCCAGGATGGCGTCCGGCTTGAAGTCCTGAATGAGCTGGATCTGGCGTTCGGTCTGGCCGCCGGAGATGGGGATGACGGTGCAGCCGAGAGCTTCAGCGCCTGCATGGGCACCCAGTCCGCCGGTAAACAGGCCGTAGCCGTAGGCGTTGTGGACCTTCATGCCGGGGCGGACGCCGGAGGCGCGGAAGGAACGTGCTACCAAGGTTGCCCAGTTGGCGAGGTCGTTCTTGGTGTATCCAACCACGGTGGGACGGCCGGTGGTGCCGGAGCTCGCGTGAACGCGTGCCACCTGGTCCTGCGGGACGGCGAACATGCCGAACGGGTACTCCAGGCGGAGGTCTTCCTTGGTGGTGTACGGGAACTTGCCGAGGTCGCTGAGTTCCTTCAGGTCCGAGGGGTGCACGCCGGTTTCATCGAACTTGCGCTTGTACAGTGGCACGCGATCGTAGGCGTAGGCCACGGTGTGCTGGAGGCGGGTGAGCTGCAGGGCCTCGAGTTCGTCGCGGGAGATGGTCTCTTCACGGTCCAGCACGGGGGCAGTTGCCTCGGAGGAGGAAGCTGAGGGTGCGGCCACGGTGTTCTGAGTCATGGGTTTCCTACTTCTTGGAGATGGTGCGGCTGCGGCCACGGAACTCAGCGATGAGTTCCCCGGGCGCCTCGGGGGAGGGGGCTGCGTCGTGGGGTGCCGCATAAATCTGGATGTCGTACAGGCCGCTTCGGCCGGTGCTCGCGCGGCGGTTTGCGACGGCGGTGATCACCTGGCCCTGGAAGGCGGGCTTGATGAAGTTGATGTCGACGCCGGACGCCACCGTGATGTTGGCGGCTTGCTTGGGCGTGGGGTTGGCCGGGTTGCAGGCCAAGGCGAATGCAGTGTCGCCGAAGGCGAAGATCATTCCGCCGTGGGCCATGCCGAATCCGTTGAGCATCTCCTGGCGGAGATGCATGCGGATGGTGGCGTGGCCGTCGTCGAGCTTGAGGACCTCGATGCCCATCCATTCGGACGCGTAGTCGTTCGTCAGGATGTGGTGCTGTGCACCGGAGAGGGTTGTTTCAACCATGCGTCATTGCCTCCAGCTTTATTTACCGAATGTTCATTAGGTAATCCCAGATCGCGCCACGTGTCAAGACTGGGCCATGATTGGCCCGCACCTAGTAGCCTCGGAGGCATGCCCGAAATTGAGCTTCCCATCATCACCGATCGACTCATCCTGCGGCGCTTCGAGGCCGGGGACCTTGAACGGTTCCATGGATACCAGTCTCTTCCCGAAACGGCCCGGTTCCTTTTGCGCAACGAGCTGTCCAGGACCAAGTCCATGGAGGTCCTGGGCCGGTACGCGAACTTCGAGTTCAATCAGGAAGGGGATTGGGTGTGCCTGGCCATCGAGCGCAAGGATCACCCCGGCCTGATGGGCGAGGTTGTGCTGAAGTGGCTGGAGGGGACCGGGCAAGGGGAGTTGGGCTGGATACTGCATCCGGAGGCGCGTGGCCACGGCTTTGCAACTGAGGCGGCCGAGGCTGTGATGAAACTTGCCTTCGAGAAACTCGCCTTCCACCGCATCGACGCCAAACTGGACGCACTCAACGTTGGATCTGCAGGCATTTGCCAGCGCCTTGGCATGCGGCTCGAAGCAACCCTGGTGGACAACTGGCACTACAAGGGTCAGTGGGCCACCGAGAACATCTACGCCATATTGGACTCGGAGTGGCGCACACGGCACCACCCATGGACGCGGACCATCAAGTGACTGGCCAGGTCTTGTGGTGCTTCAGTTGTTCGGTCAGCTGCGCCTCGGGCAGCGGTCGGCTGAAGTAATACCCTTGGCCGCTGGTGCACCCAATGCTCAACAGGTAGTCGGCTTGCTCTGCGCTTTCGATTCCCTCCCACACGGCGGCCAATCCACAAGCACGGATCAACTGAAGGACAGCAGCCAGAAGGGCCGGCTGTGCGGGGTCGCTGCCCAAGGCGGAAAGCAACGTCCGGTCCACCTTGACCGTGTCCACGGGCAGTTGGCGCAGGTAACTGATGGAGGAATAGCCCGTGCCGAAGTCGTCAATTTCCAAGCCCACTCCAAGGCGCCTGAGACTGTTGAGCGTGTAGCGGTCCAGGTCGTTGCCTTGGATGACAGCGCTTTCGGTCAGCTCCAGGACCAGGAGCGAAGGATCCAGATCGGCGGACGTCAAGGCCTCGCGGACATCTTCAATGAACTCCAGCCGCTGCAGGTCGGCAGCGGAAACGTTGATGCGCATGCTGAAGTTGTGGCCCGCCGTAAGGGGGTCGCTGCGCCATTGTTTCAACTGCTCGACGGCGGTGCGGAGCACCCATCCGCCCAGATCGGAGATCATCCCCGTTTCCTCGGCGATGGGGATGAACTCGTCCGGCATGATGATCCCACGGGTGGGGTGGTTCCACCGGACCAGGGCTTCCACGCCTTCAATCCCGCGGGTGTCCAGCCTGATGATGGGCTGATAATAGAGCACTAGCTGGGAACTGGCGATCGCCTCTTTGAGTTCCCCCACCATCTGATTCCGCATTTGCCGGGCCAACAGCATGTCAGGCTCGAACACCTTCAGCTTGCCGCGCCCGTCCGCCTTGGACTCGTACATGGCGATGTCCGCTTCCATCATGAGCTCTTCCGCCCGTTGGCCTGGATCGGCCATGCGCAGGCCCATGCTGACCCCGCAGCGGAGATGTTGGCCCTCAATTTCCATGACCTCCACCACGGCAGAGAGAATTCGGCTGCCGATGGCGCTGGCCTCCGCGGGGGCCACTCCCGGAAGCAGGACGGCGAACTCGTCGCCGCCCATGCGGGCCACCATGTCCTGCTCGCGCACCGCGGCGCTGATACGGGTGGCCACTGTTTCCAGGACTTTGTCACCGATGGTGTGCCCCAGGGAATCGTTGATGGCTTTGAAGCCGTCCATATCCAGTAGGAGGATCGCCGGCCGCTTATTCCCTTGCGCGCCGATCGCTTGGGCCTCACTCAGGGCGGTGGCGAAAGCGGATCGGTTACTCAGGCCCGTCAGGGGATCGGTCATTGCCATGTGCTGCATGGCCAGGTGGGCTTCATTGAGCTGTTGTGTGCGGGCCTCTACCCTCTGCTCCAGCTCTTCGTAGACGATCTGAAGATCTTCGGCCAGGAGGTTGGTGCCCATAATCACGGCGTCAATCTCATCGCGTGCCTCGGAGACAGGGATCCTGGTGTTCAGGTCGCCCGCAGCCAACCGGACGATGCCCTCCAGGAGCAGCCCCAGCCGGGGGTCGTTCGCGGAATATGATTCTGCGTCAGACATGCTCACTCCCCGTGTGGCCTGCCCCGGCGCCCGACACTCTGCCGAAGATGCTCGCGAACCGCTGCGCTGCGCTCCGGCAAAGCCGCCTGGTCGAAAAGTTTTGCTGCTTCTTCGAAAGCAACGAGGCTTTCATCAATTCGATGGGATGACAGCAATGTCCGCCCATAAAGGAAATGCGCCTCGGCGGACGTTTGGGTGGCCAGAATGGAGGAGCGGGCGCACAGCGGTTCAAGGATCGCCAAGGCCTGCTGCATATCACCGGCGAGGTAATTCCAATGGGCACGGACCAAGGACATTTCCAAGTGATCCCGCTCGGATCCGCCCACAATGTCCGTAGCGAGTTCCGCTCTCTCAATGCAGCGAAGTGTGGCCGCGTCACCGAGTTTCGCCTGGAGGCGCATTTCGGCCGAGGCACGGTTGAAGCGTGCCCACAAATCAACATCCTTTGACGGGGAAAGCCTTTCGGCGGCCAGATCGTGATACCGGCTCCCATCCGCTACCCGGTCCGCCAGGAAAGCTACGTTGCCGATCACCCAGTACCCCTTGCCCGCGGTGTCCTCATCAACGTCATCGGTAATCAAGGTTTCCAGAACAAGACATTCCCGCCATGCATCATCCAGCAGCCGGCTCTCGGCCAGTGCTGCAATGAGGGCGCGCTGGGCCAGGACCTGGACGTAGAGGAGATCGGGGTCCGTAGCGGCGAGTTTTGCCGCGTCGGCCGCCATGGTTGCGGCTTCGGCAAGGCGCCCGAGTCCTTGGAGCCCAATGGCCACCATTGTTCCGGCCTTGGCGCCGAGCTCGGGGGAGGAAGCGGTAAGACTGTGATCGTTCAGGGCGATGGCAAGTGCCAGGTAGTCTTCGATGCTTCCCTGATCACGGAGGCATTCAGCCTGCAGGTAGCGCATGTTCCACCAGGCGGTTTCATCGCCGGCATCGCGGGCGAGTTCGGCCGCTTCGGCGGCCAAACTGAAGGCCTCGTCAAAGTCCCGCGCTTTCCATTTGGCGCGTGCATTGAGTCCGGCAACAAGGTGGGGGGCCAGGTGTGGACTTTGCATATGCCCATTATCCATGTCATTGCGGAAGAAAAGCTCGTATAGTTTGCCCCGTGACTTTATTCAAGTCACAGTCATCAAATTCGCATCAGTACGAAAGGGCATAGCGGATGAAAAAATTTGCGGCAACCCTGCTCATGGCGGCGGTTCTGGCAGTAACAGGATTCGCTGCTCCGGCCAATGCCGAGCCTACGCAGGACAGCACGGCAATCGGCTGGTGGCCGAACAGCACCACCACGGGTAAGACGAACACCACCAGCATCGGTTGGTGGCCGAACTAAACATTGGGGGAGCGCCTCTCGAGGCCATATGAGCTAAATTGATGCCCCGGGCTGTAGCCCGGGGCATCAGTTTTGTTTCGTTGGATGTCGATCATTTGTGACGGCAGAGCAAATCTTTGGGGCCCTGCATTGACACCACTGTCATACCGCAGGCCCCACTCGACTACCTACCGGCTGGCTGCTGCGGGCCTGTTCACGTCTGATCTACGGCCCGCCCACCGGCAACTCCACCGACACCGTGGTTCCGGACCCCAGGGTGGAGTCGAAGACCATGCGGCCCATGTGGCGGCTGATGATGTCGTTGGCGATCGCCAGGCCCAGCCCGCTGCCGGGCACTGCCGCTGAGGTGGCGTTGGAAGCGCGGTAGAACCGGGTCAGGATGTGCGGGAGATCGTGCTCCGGGATACCCAGGCCGTTGTCCGCAATTTGGACGAGCGCAGAAGGGCCACCGTCCTGGGAGGCTGACAATGCGCTGGTGATGCCAACGCGGCCACCCTCGGGAGTGAACTTGATGGCGTTGGCAACGATGTTCGTGAACACCTGTTCCAGCTTTGCCTCGTCCGCCGTGACCTCTATGTCTTCGGTAGCCTCCGTGAAGGACACGGAAACGTGGCGGGACTCTGCCTGTGGCCGGAGCGTTGCCACCACCACTTGGAGGAGTTTGTCGATATCAACGGGTTTGAGGTCCAGGTTGCTGCCGTCCTGCATGGAGACCGTGAGCATGTCCTCAATGAGCCTGCGCAGGCGGTCCGAGTTCCGGGCAATGACTTCCAACATTTTTCTGATGCCGTCGGGAACAGGCCCCCCGGAACCGTCCTGGATCATATCGAGGTAGGCAGTTATGGAGGTCAACGGTGTCCGCAGCTCGTGGTTTACGGTGGCCAGGAAGTCCGTCTTGGCCTTATCCAGTTGTCTCAGTTGGTGAAGGACTCGCTGCTGGGCGCTGATGAGGTGGCCTTGGATGAGTCCGTGGGCTACGTTCCCGGCCACGTGCTGCATCAAGGCGATCTCTGGACGGGTCCAGTCGTGCCGTTCCTGCACAGTGGACAGGAGGATGATGCCCATGGCGGAAGCGCCTTCGCCAACGGGGAGCAGCACGGTGGATACAGCTTTGAGCTCTCCGGACCACTCCCTCAGTGCCTTGGCGATCTTTGAGTCCGGGTCTTCCCGGTGGTCCGCCACGGCGAGGACGTCAGCGTCGGCCCACAGCTTGTTGGCGGTCTCAGAGATGATGTTCTCGCTGTCGCCCAACCTGGCGGGCAGCAGCGGAAGGCCGGGACGGTTCCATTGAGCACGGATGCTGGGGACCCGTTCATCCCGGAAAGTAGCGAACCACACATGGTCCACGCCCAGGGCCACGCCGAAACCCCGGACCACGTGTTCTGCGATGAGCTGCGGATCATTGGTCCGTCGGATTTCCGAGGAGACGTTTCGGAGGCTTTCGCGCAGCGCTTCGATCTCGCCGCGGGAGCGCCCACGTTCCCGTGCACGTCCAATCAGGGTTTGAACCCGGTGGACGAGCTCCCCGGGGCGGACCGGGGTGATGACGTAGTCCGCTACGCGCCAGGATTCCACTTCTTCCAGATCCACGGTCTCCTGCTCATCAAGGAGCAGCAGCACAGGAACTCCGGGGCTGCCCAGGCCGTGGGCGAGGGCATTCTCGACAACCACCACTGAGGGGTGTTGTTGCTGAAGAAGGGAGGTCATGGAGGCGGTGTCCGTGGCAGGAAATACCTGGAAGCCCGCGGCATCAAGCGCGGACGTAGTGGCCGCCAAACGGTCATGGTCTGAGTCCGCCACGACAGCCGAATGCGAGGCATGCTGCTCCCCGGCAACGGTCTGGTCCACTGAGCCCCTTCCGTTCCAACGTTCGTCCGCAGTGATTCAGGATTTGGCAACACCCTATCAGCGGCATTGGGGCCAGCGGACGCCCGCATGGAAATGGGCTTTCTGAGTCGTGGGTCACACCTTTACATTGGCTCCTGGATTCGACAGCCTTGAGGGAGTGAGCGCGGGGATCCATCCTGGTTTTTCCTGCAGCTGTGTTGATTGCTCGAGGAGAATTGTGGACCACCCAGCTACACCGCAAGACCACCAAGAGGTGACGTTCGATTTAGAGCTCGAAGAGCCCGGGATCCTGCGCCTGACGTGGCCGCGTGGGGCCCGGATCAAAGAACCGGATGCGCAAAGGGCCATGGACAGGGTCAACGAGCTCTGCGGAACGGACCGGCACCCCATGATTGTTGATATGGCCACCACGGACGATGTCACCAGGGGTGCCCGGTCAGTTTTTGCCAAACCATGTCAGGCTTCCCGGATCGCCCTCTGGGGCTCGTCCCCGGTGGATAGGGTCATTGCCAATTTCTTCCTGGGGATTATGAAGCCGCCATGTCCTACCAAGTTCTTTACCTCCGAAACAGAAGCGTTGGAGTGGTTGGTGGAGGCGTAGCGCCCCATATATTTGGAGGATGTTCTCCGCGCTCAAAAAGTACCTGCTGATACCCCGGCTCATCAGGCTTTCCTCGGCAGCCCCCAAAGATCCACTGACGGCCTGGGATCAGTACTGGGGCAACGTCCGTTCAACCGGTGCCACCGGCGATGTCTTGTGGGATTCGGGAAGCGCTCATGAACTCAACGGCTACCTTCCCTGCCTGTCGCAGCTGGACCCCACCCTCCCCATAGTGGATGTTGGGTGCGGGAACGGCAGTTTCACCCGGCTCCTGGCCCAACATTTCCCGCTCGCCCTGGGGCTCGATTACTCCCCCCACGCAGTGGACCGCGCCCGGCAGGAGGCATCGGGGATAACGACGGCGGCATTCGCAGTGTGCGACATGACGGCACCTGACGCCGCGCAGACCGTGGAAACGGCTCTCGCGGCTGCGGGCTGGACCGGGAATGCGAACGTGTTTATCCGCGGCGTCCTGCACGTATTGGACCGCAGCGGCCAGGCCGCTTTGGCCGCGAACTTGCTGCCCGTCGTCGGGACCCGCGGTGGCGTTTTCCTGGCCGAGACCAACTTCCCGGGCACTCCCGTGGACTACGTCAGCCACCTCGGAGCCACACGAAAATCCATTCCGGCGCCGCTCGAGGGAGCAATCCGGGGACTGCCCATGCCCGGCCGTTTCGGAGCCGCGCAACGGGCCAAGGCCTTCCCGACGGCGGACTGGAACCTCGTGGAGGAAGGTTCAGCGAGCATCGAGACCCGCCCGTTGAGCAACCCGACGTCGCCGGATCTCATCCCGGGCTACTACGCACTGCTCCGCGCCCGTCAACCCAACTGAGTAGCAGATCGGGTCGTTCCCAGCCCTGGGAACGACCTGATCTGCTACTCAGTTGGGTGCGCTTGCCTACTTGAGGCCGGCGCCGGGGAGCAGTTCCGTGGCACCGAGGGAATCAGCGATGAAGGCGTAATCCCATGCCCGCTCGCGCCACTGCACGTACCGGCCGGATGCACCGCCATGGCCGCCATCCATTTCGATCTTCATGACGATCGGCTCGGAACCTGTGGATGCGGAGCGCAGCGCCTGGACCCATTTGGCCGGCTCAACGTAAAGCACTCTGGTGTCATTGAACGACGTTACGGCAGCGATTTTGGGGTAGGGCGCGGCCTTCACATTCTCGTACGGAGTGTACGACTTCATGTAGGCGTAGGCCTCGGGGTCGGTGATGGGGTTGCCCCATTCTTCCCATTCCAAGGCGGATAGCGGAAGCTCGGGGTCCAGGATGGTGGTCAGAGCATCCACGAACGGCACCTGGGCCACCACGGCAGCGTATTTTTCCGGGGCCATGTTTGCCACCGCGCCCATGAGCAGGCCACCAGCGGATCCACCCATGGCAGCTATCCGCGAAGGATCCACCCATCCGGAACCTGCCAGCCAGTCCGTGGCTGCAATGAAGTCCGTGAAAGTGTTCTTCTTGGTGAACTTCTTGCCGTCCTCGTACCACGTGCGTCCAAGTTCACCGCCGCCGCGGATGTGGGCGATCACCATGACGATTCCGCGGTCCAGGAGGGACAAACGGGCCACGCCAAAGCCCGGATCCATGCTCATTTCGTAGGAACCGTAACCGTAAACCAGCCCGGCGCCAGTGCCGTCCTGCGGGACCGAAGCGTGACGCAGCACGGACAACGGCACCTTTGTGCCGTCGTCGGCCGTTGCCCATTCGCGGGTGGCGACGTAATCCGTTGCCGAGTAGCCGCCCAAAACCGGGCTTTCCTTGCGAAGCAGCAGCTCGCCGCGGGGCTGGTCTGATGTTGGCAGGACGAAGTCATAGACGCGCGACGGCGTGAAGTACGAGGTGTAACCCATGCGGATCACCGGGGCTTCGTAATCAGAGCCGGAAACGCCCGCGGTGTACAGCTCTTCATCGAAGGCCGGCTCCACGGGAGCCCCCTGAGCAGCCGTACCCAGTCCGGTCAGCGGGAGTACCTGCACGCGCTCAATGGTGTCCTTGCGGACGGACAACACCAGGTGCGTGGACGTCACGCCCGCGCCGTTGACGCGAACATCCCGGGAATGCTCGACGACGGTGCGCCAGTCCTGCTCGGCCAGCGGCTTGGTGAGCTCTGCCGGGTCCACAAGGCTCACCATCGAGTTGATGGCGTCCTTGTTGTGGGTGAGGAGCAGGGTTTCCTTGCCCTCGAGGAGGAAGGGCTCGGCCTCGTAGAGGACGTGATGGTCGCGGGAAATCACGGTGCTGAGACCGGCCTCGTAGGAGTCGAACCGGAGCAGCCGCGTTTCACTGAACTCGGAGCAGCCGATGCTCAGCACCAGGTGGCGGCGGTCCGAGGAGAGGTCGAAGCCGAGCCACATGGCGACGTCGTCTTCCTGATAGATCACTTCATCCTCAGCTACAGGCGTGCCCAGAAGGTGGGATTTCACCTGATAGGGCCGCCAGGAATCGTCCACCACCGTGTAGAAAAGCCTGGTGCCGTCAGGGGAGAAAGCCACCCCGTAGAAGATGTCCTCAATGACGTCCGGGAGGAGCTCCCCGGTGCGCAGATCCTTAATTCGCAGAGTGAAGCGTTCGTCTCCGGAGTTGTCCACCGCGTAGGCGTAAAGGTTGCCGTCAATGGTCACGGCGGCGCCGCCCACGCTGAAGAACGGCTTGCCCTCGGCTTCAATGTTGCCGTCCAAAAGAATCTGCTCGCCCGGAATCCCGACGCCTGCTTCAACGGCCGGAGGAGTCCAGTCCGCCACAGGATCGCCGGTGTTGTTGGCCAGGACCCGGCATTGGATGCTGTACTCCTTGCCCTCCACCGAACGGCTGTAATACCACCAGCCGTCCTTGCGGCTGGGCACGGAAAGATCCGTCTCCTGGGTCCGGCCCTTGATCTCTTGGAACATAGCCTCGCGGAGTGGTTCCTGGTGCGCCGTGACCGCCTCCTGGTAGGCGTTCTCCGCCTTGAGATGGTCAACAACCTCGGAGGATTCCTTGTCCCTGAGCCACTCATAGTTGTCCACGAAGACATCGCCGTGGTGTTCGCGGCGGGTGGGGATCTGCTGGGCGACAGGAGGCTGGAGAGTAGGTTCCTTGGCAGCGGCAGGCGCGGAAGAAGTGTGGCTCATGTGGCCACTCTATAGACGGGCTCTGACACAGAACCAGCAATTTCGCTCAGAGCGCCCGGGACCGCGGGCAAGGAGTAAGTAGGTCCATCATTTGGACACACCGCCCGGACCGGCGTCATGACTTGCGTGGTGGGTCCACTCCATAGAGTGCGAGCACGATTTTCGCCCCCGTTCCCGGATATTGGAGATTCAGATGGTTCCACTTCACGCGCATAGTGTTCAGACCCTCAGGAGGGGTCGACTCCAGGTAAAACGACATCCAGCCTCTTTGCGTCGCTCCCACGTAGACCTCGAAGTCATCATTCCTGCCTACAACGAGGCTGGAAGGATTTCCAGCACACTGACGCAAACGGTGGATTTCCTGGCAGTTCAGCCATGGTCTTCGCGCATTGTGGTGGTGGACAACGGCAGTGTGGACGACACCGCCGCGGTGGTCCGCCGCATATCCCGGGAAACCCGGGAAAACGGGGATGCGGTGCCGATCTCGCTGGTGGGGTGTTCCCGTCGCGGGAAAGGGGCAGCTGTTCGCCGTGGCCTCCTGAGCGGAACGTCCAGATTTACGGGCTTTTTCGACGCCGACCTGGCCACGCCGCTGGAAACGCTCACCGAAACCATGGCTCATCTCGCAGGTGGGGCAGCGGCGGTTATCGCCTCCCGCCACGCCCCGGGTTCCACCTTTGTTGTGCCCCAACACCTTGGGCGCAGGATGGGCGGCACCGCCTTCCGGGTTCTGACCAAGTCCAAGGTCAAGGGCATCCAGGACACCCAATGCGGCTTCAAGTTCTTTGAGCGGGACGCGCTCACCGCTGCCATGGTGCAGTGCCGCAGCACCGGGTTTGCCTTCGATGTGGAGCTTCTCCTTCGGCTTCAGGACAACGGGGCCAGCATTGTGGAACTGCCCGTGGCGTGGACCGACGGCGCCGAGTCCACGTTCCGTCCCTTCCAGGACGGAGTGGCCAGCTTCGCCTCGGTGATCCAACTTCAGAAGGCCGCATCATGACGGACGCCTCAACGGACCTGAATTCCCCCGGCAGGCTCGCTGGAAAGCACGTACTGGTGCTCAACTGGCGCGACGTCAGGCACTCCCAGGCCGGCGGCGCAGAGCAGTACATGCATGAAATTTCACGCAGATGGGTCAACAGCGGAGTCCGTGTCACGTGGTTTACGGGCCGCGACGCCGGTCAGGCGGCCGAGGAGGTCATTGACGGCATTCGCATATTGCGCGGTGGCGGAGCACTCTCCATCTATGGGTATGCAGCACTCCGGCTCCTGCGTACCAACGGCTGGTTCGATGCTGTGGTGGATTGCCAAAACGGAATCCCGTTCTTCTCGCCGTTGTTCCTGCGAGGGGACATCCCCATCGTCCAGCTGGTCCACCACGTTCACCAGGATCAGTTCCGTACCCGGTTCTCCCCGCCCATGGCCGCGGTGGGCCGCTTCCTCGAAAGCAGCGGTGCCAGGACGGTCTATGGGCAGCGTGCCATGGTGGCGGTCTCGCCTTCCACCCGCATGGACCTGCGGGAACTCGGATTCTCGGCCCCCATCCATGTGGTGCCGAACGGAACCATCGACATTCCGCCGGCTGTTGCCACCCGGGCCGCGGAGCCCACCATCGCCGTCGTGAGCCGCCTTGTGCCCCACAAACGATTGGACCTGCTGCTGGGACAGTTTGCTGTGGCGGCGCGGAAGCTACCGCATCTGCGTATGGACATCATTGGTGACGGGCCCGAACGGGCACGGCTGCAGCAATTGGCAATGGACCTTGGTTTGGACCACGCCGTCACTTTCCACGGATACCAGCCCAACCAGGTCCGCGATGCTGTGCTGAGCCGCGCCTGGATGACAGCTTCCACATCGGCCTCGGAAGGCTGGGGTTGCTCCGTGATTGAAGCAGCAGCGTGGGGAGTTCCGTGTTTGGCTTTGCGGGTCCCGGGTATCAGGGATTCCGTGGTGGACGGCCGCACCGGATGGCTGGTGGACAACCCCACGGACTTGGGCAGCGCCATTGTTGATGCCATCACCGAGTTGGCTGCGCCCGAGGCAGCCATCATCGTCTCCGGCGAGTGCCGCGAATGGGCCCGTTGCTTTAACTGGGACCGCAGCACCAGGCTTCTTACCGGAGTGCTGCTGGAGGAAACCTTGATGCGAAGGGACGGGGGAGACCCCCTGGCCTCTCATTCGGATCTATCCACTGTGGTCCAGTTCGAATTGCCTGGTCAGTTCGACGTGCCTGGCCACTTGGGATCCGGTGACGCCGCGTTCATGGCCGCGCTGAAGCCAACGGATGAATATGCAGTGGTTGACGGCCACGTGTCCATCATCATGAAAGGCCGCGATGAGTTCGAGGCCTTTGCCGCGATGAAAATGATCGGAGTGGCCTCGCCGGAAATTCACTCCGCAGGCCGCAGCACTTTGCTTGCCGGGCCCGGAAGCGTCTTCGCGCCGGCGGATGCCCTCGATGGTCTGCAACGGTAGCTGATCGGTGGCTATATCCGAACAAACAATGACCACAGGAACAAGCTTGAGGCCAAGAGCCGATGGCAGGAAAGGGGCACCGAATCAAGACGCCAAAATAGCTCAAAACAGTGGCTTCCTAGCTGTGTCGGCCGGGTTGGTGGGGGTGGTGAGCTACGCCTGCTCCCTGCTCATGGCCAACATGCTGGGCACAGAGGATTACACACAATTTGCGGCCGCCGCCATGATCCTGGGCGTGGTGGGAATCGTTGCCAACGCACTGGTCCCGCTTCCTCTCTCACATGTGGTGGCTGTCCACAGGCAAGGATCCGAAGAGCGACAGAACGGCATGGCCTTCTCAGTCTTCGTCTCCTGCCTGGCCGGACTTGCGGCCGCCACCATCACAGGCGGCGTGACGCTGGCCATCGCTACGCCGGACCTGGCGGCTGCCGTAGCTCTCGCCGCCTTTGTCATTTTCGTTGTGAATGCGCCCGCAGGGTGGCTCCAGGGAGAGCTGCGCTTCACGTGGTACGCCATGTCCACCATCGGCGAGGTTGTCCTCCGGCTGATCTTCAGCCTACTGGTCATTGTGATGGCCTGGAATGCCGGGGGAGCGATCCTCGGCTTTGTGGTGGGTTGCCTGGCGCCGCTGGTGGTGCCGTGGCAGTTCTATCGGGATCTCCGCTGGCGTCCCCATGTCTTGCTACAGAGGTGGCGATGGGCTGAAACCTCGGATATCGCGTCGGTTCTATGTGTCGTGTCCGTGCTCGTGGGACTGGACGTCATGGTGGTTGGCTTCCTGGATAGCGGCTCAGTGGACGCCGCCGGCTTCCAGGCGCTCGCAACAATAGCCAAGGGGCCCGTGTATGTGGCAGCGGGTACGGCTTTGGTGGCTTTTCCGCTCTTGCGAACCCCGGGCGCGAAAGTTGGTGCGGTGCTTGGTGCTTCCTTCGCGTCTTTCGGGCAGCTCGTGGTGGTGGCCTTCGCTATTATCGCTACCGCCCCGCCCCTGATGTCCGGGCTCATAATTCCGCAGAAGTACCACGGCTCCCTTGGCCTCCTGCCATGGCTGGCGGCTTCCGGTCTCGGCTATGCAGTCCTGATGGTGCTTTCCACCGTCCTCCTTGCCATGCGCGCCTACCGCCGCTGCCAAATAGGGCTCGCTTGTGCGTGCCTCTTGGTGATTGGCGGGCTGTGGATCGGCTGGCAACTGAACGCCGTCACAGGAATGGCCGTTGGCTCGGCTGTTGGCGCTGTGACTGCCTGTGCGGTCCTTGCCGTCCTGGCACGCCCGGCCCTCGCGGCTGCCCACCCCGGAAGGGGCGCCCGCACGTTCCTCGTCCAGGCAATCATCCTGATCGTGACCCTCGCAGTCGCCGCGCAGTTACAGCCTCTGCTCTGGTTTGCCATTGCCGCCATCAGCGGCATCACCGTGCTTGCCCACCAGCGCGGAATGCTGCCGCACAGGAACGACTTCAGAAAGATACGACGGCGGCAGGTTGGCAGACGCAGTAAAGCGACAGGCCGCCGGTCCAAGCCTGAATCATCATCTCCGAGTCCTGTGGTGGCGTGGAGACGCTGGGCGCTTTCGAGCAACCTGACCGCATTTATCGCTGTGGTTGCTGCCGCGTTCGGCCTGCGCGCCCTTGGCCTTGAACGAGGCTTCGAGCTGTGGGTGGACGAAATGTTGTACGTCCGGCTTGGTGAGTCCGTAGCCGCCGGCGAGTTCCCCACCCTGCCTGATGGGCCTTTCTTTCTCCATCCGCCCGGGTACTTCCTCCTGGAAGCCGGGGTAGTGAACATCTTGGGGATCACCGGCGAGATCATTGAGGTGACGCTTCAATTACGTTGGCTCAATGCGGTGATGGGCGCGCTGACTGTAGGACTGGGCTTCCTGCTGGTACGAAGACTTGCAACACCCACGGCAGCTTGGCTCACGGCGGTGCTGTTGGCATTCGAACCGTTCATCCTGAGGAACAACAGCCATGCTTTCCTTGAAACCACGGCCATGGTGCCGGGGCTGGCTGGTTTGCTGTTCCTGATCTCACCCCTCGGGTCTCAGCACAAACCGCTTCCCTTCCTCAAGCTTGCGACTGCCGGACTCCTGCTGGGGTATTCCATCCTCTGCAAGGACTTCTTTTTCATCTGCACCCTGGCTCCCGTGATGGCGGCCATGGTGTGGAAGAGGTCCTTTCATTGGCGGAAGGGACTGGTGGTCGTGGGCTTTGGCTTCCTGCCCTACGGGGTCTACCTGATGGTGGTGGCCGCGCATGGCCACTTTCCCAGCTGGGTATGGGCAAAAAGCAATGGCCTGGTGCGCATGTCCGGCGTGGAGAAGTCCACGGGTTTTACTTCCGAGGGTTCACCGAGCATCGTGTCCAGGCTCATCGAACAGAGTGGACACTTCGGGACCAGCTATTTCCTGTTGGGCCTCTGCCCGGTGGTTGGCTTGCTGTTGTGCTTCAGCCACCATGCCGGCCGTCGTCTCATTGGATTGGCGGGTTTGGCCCTTGGTGCAGCGGGTGCTTACAGTGCGGTGTTCGGCACTTTCGAGGAACAGTACGGCTACGGCGTCATGGTGGCCGGCGCCATCTGCTCGGTTCTGGTGGTGGTGGAAATCCGGGAGAGGTACCCCAAGACCCGCAAGACCTTGGCCGTCATCAGTGTCTGCTATGTGGTGTTGACCGTGATTTTGGGGCTTCGCACGGCCCTGACCACGGACAACGGCTTTGTCCGGGCCAATGACTGGCTGCGGGCCAATCTTCCTGCCGACGCGCGGATCAGCGTTACCAACAGCACCGGCCACTTCGCCTACATGCACGATTCACGGTTCGGGATTTGGCCTTCCGCGCCACTCATGAAAGAGAACGGCGTCAGCTACATCCTGACCCAGTCGAAGCCCACCAGCCAGGGCTACGGCTATGCAAACCCCACCATGCTGGCCTGGCTGAAGGAGCACGCCACTCCCATGGTCACAACGCCTGGTCCCACCAACGGTGAAACCACTGTCTGGTACGTGGATGCCGCTGCCCTTGATGCAGCCGCCGCGGACGGGATTGGCGAGCCTTCAAAAGAGTTTGGGACGGAAAAATAGAGATGAGAGTTTTGCATTTGGGCTTTGAAGACCCCCGCATGCCCGGGGCGGGCGGAGGATCAGTAAGGACCCACGAAATCAACCGCCGCCTGGCGGCAAAAGGCTTCCGCATCACTGTCCTGACCACCCGGTATCCCGGATGGCAGGATCGCATGGAGGACGGCGTGCACTATGTCCCCATCGGCATCGGAGCGGGAAAGAACCGCTTGACCAGGCTGGTGGCCTATGTTGCCCGGTTGCCCTTCGAGGTACGCAAACGCCGATCCACTGCCGAGCTGGTGGTTGAGGATTTCTTCGCCCCGTTTTCCACCATGGCCGCACCACTATGGACTCAACGTCCCACCATCGGTGTTGTCCAATGGCTTCACGCCAGGGACAAGGCCCGGCAATACAAGCTTCCCCTGCACTGGATAGAGCGGCTGGGCGTTCGGAAGCACCGCAGACTCATCGCGGTTTCCCAGGGCATCGGGGAACGGCTTATGGACCTGAACCCGGACCTGCACGTGGACGTCATCGGTAACGGTGTGGATCCCGGCATCTGGAACACTCAACCGCACCTCGGAAAGGATGTCCTCTTCCTGGGGCGCCTGGAGTTCGGGCACAAGGGCCTGGATCTCCTTCTGGAAGCCTGGGCCCATGCCTGCGAGAGGGTGGAGGGCAACCTGCTGATCGCCGGCACAGGCCCGGACGACGAACGGTTGCGCACATCCATCCGGGAAGCCGGCCTATCCGATCGGGTGCAGATGCTCGGTTGGGTGTCCGGGGAGAAGAAGTTCCAGATACTCAGCGATGCCCGACTGTTGGTGGTGCCTTCCCGGCACGAGACGTTCGGGTTGGTGGCCATTGATGCGCTTGCGGCAGGTACTCCGGTGATCGCCTTCGATATTCCTTGCCTGAAGGAGATCGTCCCTCCGGGCACGGGGTGGATTGTGGAAGCCTTCGACGTCCAGGCCTTGGGGGACGAGATTGCCCGGCGCTACCGGCAGGCGGGGCTGGAGCATGTGGGTGAGCAGGGACGGAAATTCGCTGCCGGCTACAACTGGGACGCGCTCGCCGGGATGCAGGCGCAGGCATACGGCAGTGCGCTCACCGAACTACTGAATCCCCAACCCGGCCGGATGCATGCCCGCCACGTTGAAAGGTCTTGAATGCCGCTCCCATCACGAGTTGAACGTTCCCTGGCAGGCGACGCCCCGTGGCTGTTCCTCTCACCCCATCTGGATGACGCAGTGTTGTCCTGCGGCGCGTTAATTGAAGCGCAGGCCCAAGGGCGCCAGATCATCGTGGCCACGCTCTTCACCGAGGCAACACCGGCGCCGCATACGCGCGCAGCACGGTCCTTCATGCGTCAATGCACCGTTCCGGAGGCCGGGGAACTGTTCCAGGCGAGGCAGTCCGAGGACCGCGCCGTGCTGGCGGACATGGGAGTGCAATCCATCCATCTGGGGGAGGTGGACGCACTGTTCCGACGCCGGCGCAAGCCACCGGTGTTGGGGAGCAGCGCATGGGACCGGCTGCTTCCGGAGCTGACTCACCGGTACCCCACCTACAGGTTTGATATCGCGCTGGGCAGGATCGCAAAGGGCGATCACGCGCTCATCAGACAACTCCGCACCGATGTCGCCGGACTCATGGCGCAAACCAAAGCCGAACTGCTGTTCTGCCCGGCGGGGGTGGGGAAGCATGTGGACCACCTCATCACCCGCGAGCTCGGCAAAGGACACCCGGAGAACGTGGTGATGTACTCGGACTTTCCCTACGATCTGACGGCCGGCCCGGATGAACAGCAGCTGTCCAGCATGGGATTCGTGCCGTGGACCTGGGACACAGGGCTCGACGCGAAACCCGGGCGGATCAGGCAGTACCCCACGCAGGCAGATGCGCTGTTCCCCGGCGGAGTTATCCCACTGAAACCGGAAACGTACTTTGTGCCTGGCGGGGGTGAGCTTCCGGCACGCTCATTCTGACCGGAGGGCACCGGCCAGGGACACGCGGTTCCGGCCGGAGGCCTTTGCCGCGTACAGCGCCAAGTCAGCTTCCCGCAATAGTTGCTCGGTTCCGGCACGGTGACCACCGGTAAACGCCGAGATGCCCGCACTGATGGTCAGGACGCCGTCGGGATCGCCGGAATGTTCGATCCTCAAGTCCTGCACGGCAGACCGAACACGCTCCATGACAATCCGTGCGTCGTCCGCCTGCTGATCGCGCAAGACCAGGAGAAATTCTTCGCCGCCAAATCTGTAGACGCCATCGGACTTCCGGACCTCGCCTGCCAGTGTTGCCGCAATGGAAATCAGTGCGGCGTCACCCGCCTGGTGGCCGTAAATGTCGTTGTAGCTCTTGAAGTTGTCCACGTCCACCATGGCCAGGCAGTAGTCGTGCTCCATGGTGCCCCCACCGTGCAGTGTGCCCAGGTCTTCGGCCAGCTTCAGGCGGTTGTGCAGTTTTGTGAGGGGGTCGGTCCGTGCCTGCTCAGTCAGCGCTGAACGGTACCGGGCAAGGTCCGCATGCAGCGAGGTGATGCGGTGTGCCGCCAGGAGACGGATGTGCAGGCTGAACGGATCCAGCGGTTTAGTGACGTAGTCATCAGCTCCGGCTTCCATCCCGGCCAGTACGTCTTTACGCGAACCATGCGAGGTCACCAGGATCACGTAGGTGTAGCTGTCCTCCTCGGCGGCCCGGATGGCGCGGCATAGATCCAGCCCGTTCAGGCCGGGCATCATCAGGTCCGTCACCACAGCTTCGGGGCTGTGTTCCTTGTAGAGCTGCCATGCCGAGTCACCGTCGACGGCCACGATGCATTCGTGCCCGGACTGCTCCACGGCGGCCTTGGTGATCATCCTGGAGATCTGGTCGTCGTCGGCGATGAGGATTTTCATGACGTTCCCCGTAGTGGTGCTTCCCGCAAGTGTGCCCCCGTTAGTGTGTGTTCAAGTGCTTGGTCCACGCGTATGAGTTCGGCGTGCAATTGGTCCAGCAGCAGCGATCCGCTGGCTCCAAGGTCCGGTCCTGTCTGGTTTCCGAGCCGCTCCAGTTCCTTGCAAAGGCCGGCAGCACCAGTGGCTCCGATGTTAGCGGCCGCCCCGGCGAGCTTGTGGGCTGCGGCTGCCACAGTGGCGGCTTGTCCGGTGACCAGCGCCGAGCGCATCGTCGCCAAGGCTCCTTGGGAATCCTGCCGGAAAGCTTTGACGGCTTCAGGCAGCAGACCCAAACCGTCGGCGGGCCCCAGCTCGCGCAGGATTTCCAGCCGCTCCAGGTCAAGGACAGATGTCGACGCCGGTGCTTCCGCCTGCTGTTGCGCCGTATCCGGCGCGGCGACGGCGTCCGAGGCAGCGGCGTCCGCCCCCGCATCCGGCGCGGCAACGGCGTCCACCCCGCCATCCGCCGTCGACTCCTGCTCTTGTTGCGGCACCCACCGTGAGAGTACTTCAGCGAGTTTTGCCATATCCACGGGCTTGCTGATGTAGTCATCCATTCCCGCAGCGAAGCAGCGCTCGCGGTCTTCGTCCAAGGCTCCGGCCGTCATGGCGATGATGGGGATTCTTGCCGAATGGCCGTTGCGGGCACGGATGGCGCGGGTCGCGTCGAAGCCGTCCATGACGGGCATGTGGCAGTCCATGAGCACCGCTGCGTAGGTGCCGGACAGGGCAGCGGAGACGGCTTGTTCCCCGTCGTCCACAATGTGCACCTCGTAGCCGAGCCGGTTGGCCATTCCCCGGGCCACCAGCTGGTTCACTTCGTTGTCCTCGGCCACCAGCAGCTTCCCGAGCCGCGGTACAGGATCCGCCGTTTCACCACGGAAGGCAAGCACCGGCGGGGTAGATGCGCCGGCGGTCTTGGTGGCCAGCACCCGCAGAAGACGGTTGTAGAGCTCGGAGCTGCGGACGGGTTTGGTGAGGTATTCGCGGATTCCGGCGGAGGTGAGGTCGCTCCTTTCCACCTGCATGGTGGAGGTCAGCAGGATGATCCCCGGGCCGCCGGAGCCGTTGGCGTCGTCCTTGATCTTGCGGGCAAGTTGGAGCCCGTCGATGTCTGGCATGCACATGTCCACCACGGCGATGTCGTAAGGGTGGCTCGATCGGGTCGCAGCACGGTATTCGTCCAGTGCGGAGGCGGCGTCGGCTACTGAGACGGGCAGCATGCCCCAACTGGCCAGTTGTGTTTCCAGCACCAGGCGGTTGGTTGCATTGTCATCCACCACCAGCACCCGGCGTCCCGCCAGCGTGGCGGGCAAGGATTCCATGTCCGAGGCGGCCGGGCCAACAGGCAGGTCAAGGTCAAACCAGAACCGGCTGCCCACTCCAGGCTCGCTCTCCAGGCCGATTTTGCCACCCATGACTTCCGTGAGTCGCCGGGAGATGGCCAAGCCCAGGCCGGTTCCACCGTAGCGGCGGGTGGTGGAGGCATCTGCTTGGGCGAAGGATTCGAAGAGCCTCTGATGATTCTCGGCGCTGATGCCAATGCCGGTGTCTCTTACCTCGAAGCGCAGTGAAGCTGTGTTCGGGTCTTGCGCCACGACGGAGACCTGGACTTCCACTTCGCCGGAGGGAGTGAACTTGACGGCATTGGATGACAGGTTCAGCAGGATTTGCCGGATGCGGCCGGCGTCGCCCATCAGGCGGGCCGGAACGTCCGGGTGGCAGTAGGAGATGAGCTCCAGGTTTTTCCCCTGCGCGGCTTCCACCACCAGTCCCGCTACTTCTTCCACCAGCGCCCGGGGGTCGAAGACGTTGATGTCCAGGTCCACTTTCCCGGCTTCAAGCTTGGAGAAGTCAAGGATGTCGTTGATCAGGGTCAGCAGGACCTCACCGGCGCCTTTGACGCCTTGGGCGTACTGCCGTTGACCCTCGCTGAGCGGCGTGTCCATCATGAGCGAGGTCAGGCCGATCACCGCGTTGAGCGGGGTCCGGATCTCATGGCTCATGGTGGCCAGGAACTCGGACTTGAGGCGGCTGGCCTCCAACGCGGCCTCGCGGGCTGTCAGGAGTTCCTTCTCGGCAGCTTTGCGTTCGGTGATGTCCCGGCTGATGGTGGCTACGCCGCGGATGCCGGATTCGCCCCGCACTGGCGACAATGTCACGGACACGGGAATAACCTCGCCGTCGTCGCGTCGCCGCTGGCTTTCGTAGTTCTGCACCTCGCCGCTTTGCGCGGTGTTTTCCAAGGCGAGGCGTTCGTTCGCCAGCAGGTCCTGCGGAACGAAGAAATCGCCCTTCCGCCCGATGGCTTCCGACGCCGGGTAGCCGAAGATGCGCTCCGCGCCGGGGTTCCAGCTGGTGATCACGCCATCGGGGGTCTCGCCAATGATGGCGTCTCCCGAGGAGTTGACGATTGCTCCCAGGCCCTCAAGCTCGGCAGTGCGTTGAGCCACCTTCGACTCGAGATCGCGGGTCAGTGTCACATTCTCGACGACGATGAGCACCTGCCTCACGATCACAAACACCACCACCACGAGCCCGGTGATCAGCAGGACCCGGTCCTCCCCGATGGGACGGGAGCGCGAGAAGAACACGGCACTGAACACGGGCAGGTAGGGGAGCAGCTCGAGGGCGGCCGCATAGGCGCGGCCGTCCTTCTGCGTGGTGCCCGCTTCCGGAAGCAGAGGGCTGAGTCCCACCAGCAGGAAGGCAAACACCCACCCCAGCGCCAAAGGGGATCCCGTGACTCCCCCCACGCCTTGGAGTGTCAAGCTCATATACGCCAGGTCTGTAATGGCGAGGATCCAGAAGCCGACGCCCAGGCTCAACCAGGGCAGCCGACGCCCACGGGCGGCGCGCATGGTCAGGACGATCACTACGGAGACCATGAAGACGTCAGCGATGGGGTAGGCCATCTGCGTTGTGTGGGCAAAAGCATCCTGATCGGTGGCCTCTGCCAGGGGGCCCAATACGGAACTCCATGCAATGAAGAAAGTGGAGCTGGCCACCACTCCTGCGTCCAGAATGGTGCGGCGCAGCGGGATGGGCCGCCCTTGGCCTTTCAACAGCAGCACCAAGCCGATGGAGGTGGGCAGCGCGTACCAAACAAAACCGATATCCGCGAAGGACGGGAACGGGTACTGATGATTCAGGGTGATGCCGTTGATGGTCCACACCGTTTGCCCGGCGCTCCAGATGGCCAAGCCCGCCACGATGAACCAGCGGCCGGAATTGTTGTCCCGGCGTCTCCGGGCGGCGAGGGCGTGTGTGGTCAGCGCGGTGAGTGCAGCGATAAGGATTGCCAAGTCGCCGGCGAGTTGCGCCGTCGAGGTTCCTGCTCCGCTCGCCAGTCCGAATGCCAACAGAACCAAACAGACCCCAACTGGCACCAGGAAGAGCGGCAAAACCTGCCGCGTGGACCAGCGCAGTGGAGAAACCCCGTGCTTAACTTGTGCCACTGAACCCCCGCCTTCAAAAGTGGCCTTACCCCAAGCGAACAACGCCGCTAGTCTGCGCTGAGGAGAGCATACGCCGAAAAGCCCTGGTGAGGGGTGGATCACACACTATTTACGGCTGAAGTCGTAGCGTGTCTGCCACCGGCGGAACAAGTGGCGGCTCCAGGGCAGACATAGCCCACATGTGTCGGTCCATCCGGGCCGCGGCCTGTTCACTCATATAGTTGGTGTAGTTCATTGCGGGGAGCCAGAGCGCCAGAGGGCGCCAGAGCGTCAGACGACGCCGGAGCGTCAAGAAAGGCCAGAGGTGCTTGCTCGGCAGTACGCCACATGGTGGCTCAAGACGCTCTTCATCGCGTACTTGGTTGCGCTCGCCTTCGTCGTCTTCCTGCCTGCGCGTGAAGCCAGCACGGTCACAGGCTTTGTGGGGGTCATCGCCGGCTGGCTGTCCTTCTTCGGCCTTCCACAGGATGCCGCCGCCATCGGAGTGGAATTCGTGGCGAATATCGTCATGTTTGTCCCCTTTGGGGCGTTCGTCCGTCTGCTGAAACCAACACTGGATTTCTGGCCGGTGGCCCTTCTCGCCGCTGTATCCTCCGGGGCCATCGAAGTTCTTCAGCTGCTGATACCTGGCAGAGTGACTGCCTTGTCCGACGTCGTGGCCAACACCTTGGGAGCCTTGGCGGGCCTTGTGGTTGCCAGGAAGCTCGCGTCCGCAGGCTAGCCCTTCCTGCTACAACGGCTGTTGCACTGGGTCCCGGGTATCGTAACGTCGGCTCAAAATGAGCGAAAGAAGAGCAATGAGCAACGACGTCACCGTTTCCAGTCCGCACTCCCGGCGCGCTGTGGTCAAGGGCGCGGCCTGGTCCCTACCCGTGATTGCCGCCGCAGTCGCGGCCCCTGCGGCGGTAGCTTCAGTGAACACTTTGGGCCTTGCTTTCACAGCATCCTCCACCTCGCTACTCAACCTCCGGCTTCTTGATGGCACCAGTGCGCTCACGGCCCAGGCGCTGGTCACGGTCCCCACCATCCTGACGTTCACCAACGGTCCGGGCGCGGTGACGGAGAACGCTCTGGTGACCGTGTCGATCTCCCGTCCTACGGGCATCAACCTTCCTGTTGGCCGGGCACGAGGCTTTGGTGTCTACTCCTTCAACGGGTCACCCACCACCGCCGCCCAACGTACTACGACGTACCAGAGCGCGCCGCTGATCGGACAGTACGGCTTCCCGTCCACCACGTGGAGCAACACTGTCCCTGTCACGGTGGCGAGCAACGGGACACTGAACCTCCCCATTGTTTTCGGATTGGCGGGCACCAGCACTGGCGTGTCCGTCAGCTTGCTCGCCTCCTTCCCCGTCACGGTGACCGTGGTCATTGGAGGACGCACCCTGATCGCCACCAGCAGCATTTCCGTCCCTATCGGCGCGGGCATCCTCTAGGCGTCGTTCGCAGACCCGTCGCGCAAACATGTCTTCCGAGACGGCGAAAGCCGCCCAACGCCGTCGGATGCTTCGCTCGCCGTGGATGCACGTCCTGCTCGCGTTGATGGTGGTCTCCTTGATTCAAGGTTTCCTGGTGAAGGTTTACTCGGTGCCTTCGGGGTCCATGGAGCGGACACTCAACGTTGGTGACCGGGTGCTGGTGAACCGCCTTGCCTACACGGATTCGGCACCTCAACGGGGAGACGTTGTGGTCTTCAGGAAA
The DNA here is from genome assembly GCF_044756605.1 of Paenarthrobacter sp. NPDC091711. NCBI lineage: Bacteria > Bacillati > Actinomycetota > Actinomycetes > Micrococcales > Micrococcaceae > Paenarthrobacter > Paenarthrobacter sp. NPDC091711. Next base: position 442,612 of record NZ_JBIVTF010000002.1, on the reverse strand, counting down.
CCGACGGCTTGGGGGCCCGCGCCCCCTAGGGGAGCCCTGCGTACAGGAGTCGGTTGGTTTGGTGAGCTGACCGGAATTGGTCCTGCCAATACCGAATACCTGGTGAAACGGGTTGCGGGTTTGCCCGGTGACACTGTGGAATGCTGCGATGTCAGCGGTCAGGTCACAGTCAACGGTGCCGGCGTTGCGGAACCGTACGTCTTCGACGACCTCGCGTTCGTCGGCGGCAGCACGGACTGCACGACGACGGCGAGGTCACCGCGCTGCTTTGGCCCCATCCTTCTGGGCGTGGATCAATACCTTCTCTTGGGCGACCACCGCTCCAATTCCGAAGATTCCGTGACGTCATGCCGGAGCGCGGGGTCACAGCCCAGTTGCGTCAAGACAGCGGGCCGTGCAGACATCATTGGCCGTGTTGACGGGTTCCTGTTCCCGTTCACCAAGTGGGGTAGCGCCCAGACGCTCACCAACGGCTAACGCTCACTGTCCTTTGTCGAGGGCATGCGCCGTGACGTACGTGCCCAACTGATCCTTGGAGAGTGCGGCTGCGATGTCAGCGATCGCCGTGGTGTCAGCCAGGACGATTGACTGCCCATCCGTTGAGGTTCCCGTGCCCAGGGTGGGGAGGGTGAACATTATGGTGTCTTGGGTGCGGACATCTTTCATGGACAGGGAAAGACTGGCGATCGCAGCAGCGTCAAAATTCTTGTCCACGCTCACGAATGGGGACACCGCCGAGACCATGTTGCTGATAGTCACGGGGTTAGTCAGGGTTTCACGAGCAATGATCTTGCCCATCATGGATTTGAGGTATGCCTGCTGGTTCCGAACGCGCTGGTAGTCGCCGTCGCTGAACGCATAGCGCTCGCGGACAAAGGCGAGGGCTTCATCGCCGTCGAAGGTCTGCTTGCCGGCTTCGTATTCCTGCCCGGCCATGGGTCCTGAGCTGGGCGTGAACGGAATCTTGACGTCCACCTCCACACCGCCCAGGGCGTCAGTGAGTCCCTTGAAACCTTCGAAGTCGATCATGGCCACGTGGTCGATGCGCTGGTGGAAGAGAGACTCCACCGTCTGAACCATCAGGGGAACACCACCGTAGGCAAGCGCGGCGTTGATCTTTGATTCTCCCTTTCCGGGAATGTCTACCCAGAGATCCCGCATCAGGGATATTGCGTAGGCCTTTTTCCTGTCGGCGGGAAGGTGCAACAGCATCAGGGTGTCCGCGCGTTGGTCTGTTGAGGTATTGGTCTCCACATCCACGTCAGCGCCGCGGCTATCGCTGCCCATCACCAGAATGTTCATTGCCGTATTGTCGTCGGCTTTTTGCGGCCGGGTGGATTCTGCCGGAAAAGCATTCTCGATCTTGGTAGAGCCGGAGTTGAAGGTTTGTGCCAAGTTGAAGATATAAGCCCCGGCAATAAGGCCAACCACAAGCACCGCAGCCGCGAATCCGAGCAGCACATTCCGGGCGGTCTTCTTGCGGTTCTTTTGACGGTGGGAACCAGATTCCGCGGAGGGTTTTTGGGCATGGGTGGGCAGCGTCATGTGTTCCTTGGCGTTGGCAGCAGCAGCGTGGGCTTGGGGTTTGGCCCAACGTACTGTGGCTGAGCGCAGCCGAGCTGATCGCTGATCCGTTTGAGCCATGCCCGGAGATCGGTGTTTATTAGCCCTAAGGACGACGGTTAGGCCGACTGGAGCAAGTAGTCCATTTCCGCAAACTGCGTAATGCCCAAGTAACCGTTCAGGCCCTCTGCAGGAAAGTCGAGTAGTTCCTACTCGTGCGGCGGGAGGGGCCCATTCCTACTATTGAAATTCGTAGGGTTATTGCACTTCCGTTCCTCCGGCTCAGCGGTGGACTGCACTCCCGCCACTTGTGGGTGGTGCTCCTCCCAATACGTAGCTGCGCTTTCTCATTCGGGCCAATAACGGCCTGTTATGCGCGGTCCAGAGCCATGGATTCCGGGGTTTCCCATGAATATGAATGACCTAGATCTTCAAACTTCCCTGTCCACCAAGAGCAGCGGCAATGTTCGGCCGCCGCAGTCCAGTAAATCCAAGCTGTTGATTGCCGGTGCGGTGCTGGCGATTTTAGCGTTGATCCCCCTGTTTTTTGGGGTGGTCAATTGGGCGACGCAACCTGCCGGAGACGTTGACCAGACGGTGTCGCAGGACCAAGCACCGTTTTCGAAGGGTGACAGTGCCGAAGCGCCCGCGGCTTTACCCGTCCAAGATGCGGAAGCAGTAGCCGCGCCCCCAGCTGAAGTGCCTGCAGCTGACGTAGCCCCAGCTGACGTGCCCGCAGCTGAAGTGCCGGCACCTGAAGCACCCGCCCCGGAGCCTGCAGCTCCGGCTGCCGTGGAGGCCGCCCCTGCCGTGCCCGCCGGGGACCCTAACCTCTACACGGTGGCGTCCGGTGACACTGTTGGTTCCATCGCTTCGCGCTATGGCGTGGATGTCACGGCGATGTTGGCCGCCAATGGCCTCAGCCCCTACTCGGTGATCGTTCCGGGACAGGTTTTGAAGCTCACAGGACCGCCCATTGCGGTGGTGGCTCCAGCGCCGGCGCCAGCAGCTGCAGCTCCCGCAGCACCGGCAGCGCAAGCTCAGGCCGCGGCCGCCCCAGCCATTGCGGCACCGGCGCCGGCACCCGCACCCGCTCCGGCACCAGCTCCTGCGCCCGCCGTCAGGACCATTTATGTGGCAGGAGCCGGTGGACAATCAATGGTGGACGCCTGCATCGGGCCTATTCATTACACGCCAACCAACGCCTACGCCACCTTTATCACCGAGCATGATTTCTGTGGAGGGTGGGGGCGGTTCTCCGGGATCAGCGTGGGTGAAACCGTCTCAATACCGGGCTATGGAACCTTCACTGCCACGGGCAGGGGCCAGGTACCCAACCCGGGAAGCACCAACGACGTCGCGGCAGTGTTCGGCGGATTCCCGGCAGTTGTCCTGCAGACGTGCATCCCCGGCACCAGCCAGATGTTGGTGATTGCCCTCAACTAGGAATCGACTAGGCCGGCGCCGTCAGGCGTGCGAAACGGAGGATGCCCAGGATGGCCGGGGCCAACTCATCCTCCATCTGGTGGTAGACCTCTTCCGCTCGTCGGTAGGGGTCTACCACGTCGTTGTCTGCAGGATCGGACGGCAAGGCGAGGTGGCGGACGGAGGCCGCGCGGGTGGGCAGTGCGCGCCAGAACTCCGTGATGTCACCGGCAGGGGCGGCATCGCCGCGGTTCTCCAGCACGGACAGCATCCGCGCGAATTCCCGCACTGTGAAGGTGCGCTTCAGCATGGACGCTTCCAGTTGGAGTACTTCGCCGCGGTGCTTGGACGTCATGGCCAGCACCAGGTCAGTTTCCTTGAGGATCCGGGGTGTTAGTTGCCTGGCCGCGAAGCCGTCCGGGTTGCCTCGGAACGTGCTGATGATTTGTGCCGATAGCGGTTGGATGGGCTCTCCCACCATGGCCCGTGTTCCGGCGCTGCGCACCTCGAAGGATCCGGGACTTACCTGGTTCAGCCCGGTCTGCAGCAACCGTTCGGCCACGGGGGAGCGGCAGATGTTCCCTGTGCAGACGGTGAGAATCCTGAAGGGCTGGGGCGATTCCACGTAAGGCTCTTTTCTAGCGGTGAGGGGGACAACCGAGGTCCCACCCCAAGTTAACACGGCCGGAAGCGCGGATCTTGTCAACAACGCAGAGCCGCGCAAACACTTCCGATCATCTGCGGCATCAGGGCACGAACGCTTGACTGAAATCATCCGCTCCGCATATTCTGAACGAACGGTCGGTAATTTATTAGGAGCAACCATGGCATCGCAGAATCTGCAGTCAGTGCCCGCTGAGCTGTCCCCGGAAGAGCAGGAGCGGGAGGCAGCCGGACAGGCGTATTTTGATCGCATCATTTCGGAGGACTCGCGCATCGAACCGCGCGACTGGATGCCGGCGGCTTACCGCAAGACTTTGCTGCGCCAGATCTCGCAGCACGCCCACTCGGAAATCATTGGCATGCAGCCGGAAGCCAACTGGATCACCAGGGCCCCGAGCCTGAAGCGCAAGTCAATCCTCATGGCCAAGGTTCAGGACGAGGCCGGTCACGGCCTGTACCTGTACTCGGCCGCTGAAACCCTGGGCCAGTCCCGGGACCAGATGATGGAAGATCTGATCGCCGGCAAGGCCCGTTACTCGTCCATCTTCAACTACCCCACCATCTCCTGGGCTGACATGGGAGCCATTGGCTGGCTTGTTGATGGCGCCGCCATCTGCAACCAGGTGCCCCTGTGCCGTGCCTCGTATGGCCCTTACGGTCGCGCAATGGTGCGCATCTGCAAGGAAGAGTCGTTCCACCAGCGCCAGGGTTTCGAGATCCTGCTGGAGCTCTCCAACGGCACGCCTGCACAGAAGCAGATGGCCCAGGATGCAGTGAACCGCTGGTACGCACCGTCGCTGATGATGTTCGGCCCGCCGGATGACGATTCACCCAACTCCAAGCAGTCCATGGCCTGGAACATCAAGCGCTTCAGCAATGACGAGCTGCGCAGCCGGTTCGTGGGCATGATGGTGGAGCAGGTCCGTGTCCTCGGCCTGACCCTGCCTGATAAGGACATCCGTTTCAACGAAGAAACCAAGAAGTGGGAGCACGGACCCTTGGACTGGAACGAGTTCAAGGAAGTCCTGGCAGGCCGCGGCCCCTGCAACTCGCAGCGCGTCGAGCGCCGCCGTGAGGCCCATGAAAATGGTGCCTGGGTGCGCGAAGCCGCAGTGGCCTACGCCCGCAAGCAAGCACAGAAAGTGAACGCAGCATAATGGCTCCTCACGGTAACCCGGAAGCACCGGCCAGCGCCGCCAGCGAAATCAACCGCGAAGCCCCCAAGGTTGCGGCCACCACCAACGAAAGCACGACGACGGTACCCGCCTCGGGCCCCGCCGTCACCTCGCATGGTGCTACGGAAGAAACCCCGTGGTCCCTCTGGGAGGTCTTTGTGCGCTCCAGCCGCGGCCTGTCCCACGTGCACGCCGGTTCCTTGCACGCCCCGGATGCGGCCATGGCCCTCCGGAATGCCCGCGATCTGTACACGCGCCGCAATGAAGGCGTGTCCATCTGGGTGGTCCCGGCCGAGGCCATTTCCTCCAGCGACCCGGACTCCAAGGGTTCCTTCTTCGAGTCCCCGCAGGGCAAGGATTACCGCCACGCGACGTACTACACCAAGAGCGAAGGCGTGAAGCACCTGTGACAAACACTAAAGACACCGACTTCGCCATCGACGGTCATGGCGATATCTCCGTGGGCGTCCACGGCGCCGGCGCATCCGGCGATGGCTCGGCCAGCGCTACCCGCATCACCCCGGGCAATGCGTTGCGTCCGGAGGACATCGCGCTCGAAATCCAAAGAGGGCAGGTCAAGCCCACCGAGGATGTTGCAGAGTTCGCCCTGCGCATCGGTGATGACGGCCTGATCCTCGCCCAGCGCCTGGGCCACTGGATTTCCCGGGCCCCGGAACTCGAAGAGGACATCGCCCTCGGCAACATCGCACTGGACCAGCTGGGCCACGCGAGGTCGTTCCTCACATACGCGGGCGCAGCCTGGGGCAAGTCCGAGGATGACCTCGCGTACTTCCGCCGCGAGCACGAGTTCCGTTCCGCACACCTGTTTGAGCAGCCTAATGGCGACTTCGCGGCAACCATTGCCCGGCAGTTCATTGTGAGCTTCTACCAGTACGAGCTCTACACCAAGCTCATGGAGTCCACAGACGCCACTATCGCAGCCATTTCAGCGAAGGCCGTGAAGGAAGTGGATTACCACCGCGACCACAGCGCGCAGTGGGTGCTTCGACTGGCCGGCGGCACGGATGAGTCCCGTGCACGCATCATTCAGGGCTTTAAGCTCGTGTGGCCGTATGTGGAAGAGCTCTTTGAGGACGATGAACTCACCACCCGCCTGACTGCGGCCGGAGTTACTGTTCAACCGTCGAGCCTCCGCGCGGAATTCGATCGACTCACCGGCGACATCATGGCTGAGGCCGAGCTGGAAATCCCGGGCGTCCCGCAGTCCTTGGGCGGCGGCCGGCGCGGCAAGCACTCCGAGTTCCTGGGTTACATCCTCGCTGAAATGCAGGTTCTGGCCCGCGAACACCCAGGCGCGAGCTGGTGACCAGCATGGCGACTCAGTCACGGACGCAGGAAGTGACCGCTGAGCAGCGGGCCTGGGACATCGCGTCCACGGTCTGTGATCCGGAGATCCCAGTCCTCACCATTAAGGACCTGGGTATCTTGCGCGGCGTTCGCGTCTTCCCGACGCAAGCGGCAGGCCAGCACGACGGCGGCGCCTCAAGTACCGCCGTCGAGGTCACCATCACGCCCACGTACTCGGGTTGCCCGGCGATGGACGCCATTGGTGACGATCTGCGGACGGCCTTCGTGAAGGAGGGCTACGCGAGTGTGCACGTCAACCTGGTGTTGTCTCCGGCGTGGACCACTGACTGGATGACCGAGTCCGGCAAGGCCAAGTTGGAGGAGTACGGGATCGCTCCGCCCAGTGGCATGGCTGCCGCAGGTGGCCACTCCGGTCCTGTGCGGCTGAGCCTCGCCGTCAAGTGTCCCCAGTGCAACTCGTTGAACACCAAGGAACTCACTCGCTTTGGTTCCACATCCTGCAAGGCGTTGTTCGTCTGCCAGGACTGCAAGGAACCGTTCGACTACTTCAAAGTCCTCTAAGGAAGCAGCCATGACCACCGAAACACAGACGGCCAGCCGCCGTCGTGCGTCTTTCCATAACCTGACCGTCTCTGAAGTCCGGCGCCTGACGGACGATGCCATTGAGGTCACGTTTGGTGTTCCGGCCGAGCTTGCCGGTCAGTACGACTACTTGCCCGGCCAGTACGTGGCCCTTCGCACCACGTTGCCGGATGAGCAGGGTGAGCCGCACGAGGTCCGCCGCAGTTACTCGATTTGCGCGGAGCCGCGCAGCTTCGAGGACGGCAGCAGCGAGATTCGTGTGGCCATCAAAAAGGACCTGGGCGGCCTCTTCTCCACCTGGGCCAACGCCGACCTCAAGGCCGGCGACGTCCTGGATGTCATGAGCCCGCAGGGTGCTTTCATCTCCCGGCACGGCAAGGACGGCGCCTCAGTCCAGCACAACGTCATGAACTCCATGAATCACCCGGAGGAGCTGGCGGGGGAGCCGGGTAACTTCGTGGCGATCGCAGCGGGTTCGGGCATCACACCGGTCATCGCCATTGCGCGGACGCTGCTGGCAGCCAATCCGGAGACCACCTTTGACCTCGTGTACGCCAACAAAGCTGCCATGGACGTCATGTTCCTTGAAGAGCTGGCGGATCTGAAGGACAAGTACCCGTCGCGCCTTGCGTTGCACCACGTGTTGTCACGGGAGCAGCGGATCGCGCCGCTGATGACCGGGCGTATTGATTCCGAGAAACTGCAGGCGTTGCTCAGCAGTGCCATCCGGGCCGAGGATGTGGACGAGTGGTTCCTGTGCGGGCCGTTCGAGCTGGTCCAGTTGTGCCGTGACACCCTCGCTGCCCGCGGCGTGGAGCCTGAGCACGTGCGCTTTGAGTTGTTCACCACTGGCCGTCCGGACCGTCCCGAGGGCAACGCCGGCCGTCCCGTGGTGGCGGACGAGTCGCAGGACACGTACAAGATCACCTTCACCCTGGACGGGTTGACCGGCGATGTCGCCAGCCCCACCCACGCCCGGGAGTCCATCCTCAACGCGGCTTTGCGCGTCCGGCCGGACGTTCCGTTCGCGTGCGCCGGCGGTGTCTGTGGCACCTGCCGCGCCAAGCTGATCACCGGTACGGTGACCATGGATGAGAACTACGCCCTTGAGCAGGACGAGCTGGACAAGGGCTACGTCCTCACCTGCCAGTCCCACCCCACCAGCGAAGAAGTTACCGTCGACTTCGACGTCTAAGGAGTCCCATGATCGAGCTCTCCATTGCCAACGGCATTGCCGAAATCGTCCTCAATTACCCGGACAAGCTGAACTCGCTGAACGAGGACGCGCTTGCCCAACTGGACAAAGCGTACGACGACGCTGCTGCCGCCGCCGCCCGCGGTGAGGTGCGGGCGCTGCTGCTTCGCGGAGAAGGCCGCGCCTTCTGTGCCGGCCGCGACATTTCAGGGGTGACACCGGAAACTGATGATGCCCAGGCCTACCTCGGCGGACTCGTGGAGCCACTGTTGAGGAAGATGGCTGCGTTCCCGGCACCCACGTTTGCCGCCGCTCACGGTGCCTGCCTGGGGGTTGGGCTGGGATTGCTGTTGGCCACGGACGTTGTGTACGTGGCGGACAACGCCAAGTTCGGTTCACCCTTTGCCAAGCTTGGAGCCACATTGGACTCGGGCGGGCACTGGTACTTTACGGAACGTTTGGGTATGCACCGCACGCTGGACCTGATCTACACCGCCGACCTCATGACCGGCGCCGAAGCTGTGGCGCAGGGAATGTTCAGCAGGGCCATGCCGGCGGATGCTTTGTTGGAGGAGACGCGGGCCATCGTTTCCCGTGTTGCCGTTGGTGCCACTGAAGCCTTCAATGCTTCGAAGGAACTCGTGGCACACATTCGCGATCAGCGCCTGGGCCTGTGGGCCTCCATGGCCGAGGAAAACTCGGAGCAGGCGCGGCTGTGCAAAACCGACGACTACGCCGAAGGTTTCCGTGCGTTCCAGGAGAAACGGGCGCCGGTTTTCAAGGGGTGAGTCTGGGTGTTGCCCCGGATCCCGCCCTTGTTCGCCCCACTCGCAGTAGTGCGCTGGGTGGGACGGACAAGGGCAGGTTTTACTCCGGTGTTCGTTTAGACGAAGTCCTTCAGGAGCTTGTAGCCGGCCACTTTGCCTTCCAAGGAGATCACGGCGGTGTCCTGGTCCGCAGTGCTCACGTCCGTGAGGGCGCCGTAGGTGAATGCGGGGGCCGGGGAGCCACTCTTGAGGCATGGGAATGCGATGTGTGAGCCGGCACGGGTATTGCCGCCGGGCATATCCCCGTTTAAGTCATCCGCCGGTACGGTATAGCTGGTGTTCTTCCAGCAGACGAACGAATCCTCGAAGCTGGCCCCGCGGAACTTTCCTGTGGTGGTGTCCAACAGATTCGAGTCGAAGGGAGTACCCGTGATGGCAAATTCGCCATGGCTTGCTGTCGGTATGAGGCCACTGATGCCCCAGCCGTGCACTTCAACGGCTTTGCTCTCCCATGCGGCATTTCCTGTCAGGGGATCGTAGCCAACCACCTTCGAATGACCGCCCCGGTATGTGCCGGCGGGAAATTCAATGAAGCCGTCCACATATTCGCATCGCACAGGGAATGCGTCGCCGCCCTCCAACTTGGTGGCTTCGATTCCGGTTGTTCGGGCGCATTCGAGCTGGGAGCCGTCCGCCGTCCACAGCACCCGCCCGCTGGAAGCCCGGAAACCCACTGTCGTGGTTGTCTCGCGAAGGTTCAGCGAGAAGGTTCGCTCCGTGAATGTGTCGTGGGAAAAATTGGTGGGGTTAATGCCGACAGAGCCAACATAGAGATCCATTTCTTCCGAGTACTTGAAGTGCCAGCCCATGTCGGTGATGGCGCCCTTACCAAAAATGGTTTCTAAGTCCGCTTCCCACAGAACCTCGCCGTGAGAGACGCGGGCCAACTTTTGAACGTCGTCCTTCCACACCGAATACAGTTCTTCACCCACTGGCCAGAAAATCCCGGAAAGAGAGTTGATGGCAGCACCTGCAGACTCCTCACCGGAGTCAATGGCCACCCAGTGTTCCGATGCCTGGGATGCCCCACCGTAGGTGATAAAGCACAAGTCCAAGAGTCCGTCGCAGGCAAAAGGCCGGGTGCTGATCAGGTCCGGCCGTCCGCGGTATAGCTCCTTGCCGGTGCTCAGATCATAGGCAACAGGAGCAGTCCACCAGTCCTTGTCACCGTCGAAGTCAGCGGGAGCAGTGGCTGGCTGGAGAAAGATCGCGGCGCTTCGTCCCGAGGCTGTCCTGCTCACGACGGGTTCCAAGGGGACCCAGGGCGCATCTAGCCCCGGGTGAACAGGCTGTGTCCACAACTGTTTGCCGTCAGCAACAGAGAATGCATGGGCATTCACTCCGGTGGCAGTTTTCGCGTAAACCAAGGCAACGCCGTCAGCAACCACAGGCTGACCGATCGGTTCGAGCGGTACTTCCCATGCCGCCGTCGCGATTTGTGTATTTCGAGAAACTGGAGCCGGGCTTGAAGGCGAAGGCGACGTGGTGGCCGCGGGTTTTCCCGGAAGGGGAATCATGGTGCACGCGGACAGCAACATTGCGGCGGCAAGGGCCGCGATTCCATACTTCACTGAAGTGATGCGGGCAGGGAATCGCGAGGATCGGGGCTGAATCATTGTTCCCCCAGGAACGTCCATGGTTCAGCACCTGCAGGGCGTAGTTCCAAACCAGAAAAGGCCATCGAGACGTGGCTCAGATAGAGAATACAGCTGTTTACCAACCGAAGGTGTTGGTGATGGCACGGTCGGTTTTGTAGTCGGCCTTATCCGGATAGGCCCACCGCAAGATCTTGTACTCGTTTCCCCGCTGTGCAGCTTCAATGACAACAAACTCTTGGTTCCCTGCCCGGTTAAACTCCACCACTATTCCAAGTACTTCTTCTTTTCCCGGGATCAGTTGGTAGATCTTGGGAACCCACATGATTGGTTCTTGGTCGGCCTGCTGCTTTGCAGCCGCTTCTGCTTCGCTTTTCTTGCACTCGTCCACGGTTTGTTCACTGGAACTGTCAAGGTGGTCGCAGAATTTGCCGTTGTGACCTGCAAGTGAGTAGGCGAAGGTGATTCCGAGGTCACTTGCCTTGGCGTCGTCGTGTCCTTGGGCGCATCCGCTCAAAATCAGGGTGGCCGCTGCAAACGATGCCGCCGCTGACAGGTACTTCCGCATGCTGTGTAACTCCTATTTCGCCGCTTGACCGGCAAGTATTTTGGTCAGTTCCTCGTTGGTCATTTTCGTCCACGCCGAGTCTGTGGAGCCCTGTAATGCGGCTTCCGGACTCTGCGTTTGGACCCACCATTTGGCTTCGAAGACGTGCTGGTCCAGCATCACCCTGTCGCCCTTGTTGTACACGGTTGTGGATGACCACGCAGGGTAGGTTCCGGGGGGAACAGTGACTTCCGGCTGAGGACGGTCCCCGGGCAGCACGGGTCCGATCAGTTTCCACGGAGCAGCAGCGCGGTCCGGGACGGGATCGTTGGGAACGTCGTCTTTGGTCCACCACTTGGCCTCGTAGACGTTGCCTTGCCACACGATCCTGTCTGACTGCACGTATGTGGCCAGTGGCGACCAGATCGGGTAGGGGCTGGTGGCGGGGTCATCCACTACGGCTGTGGCTGTAGTGGTGCCTGTTGGCAGCACCGGGCTGGGGGAGGCAGCGGCAATGGAGTTGATGTCCGCGCCCAGGACGTCGGAGAAACGCGCAGCTCCTTGGGGCACCCCACTGCAGGCGTCAGACACCACAGTGAGGGTGGGGTAGTTGGGTCCGCATTCGGCGTCCCGGTTCAAGGACCACAGGGACATCCGGCCTACGCCCTTGCCCTGGGCGAAGTCGTGCAGACCTTGGGCGTCGGACAGGGTGAACACGTCAGCCACGATGTCGTTCTGGCCGATCATGGGGGTCAGCCCGATCTTGCGCCACAAAGTCTGCGCACCAAGACTTTGCTTCGCTGCCGAATAGATATCGTCCAACTGGGCGTGGGTTGCCTCGGCTGCCGCGATCGAGGCCTGCAGCATGGACTGCCCGGCCACGCGGCTTTCGCCGAAGTCCATGGTCATGATGTTCACGCCGGCCAGTTCCACTCCGGCGGAGAGCATCTGCTCGACGGCGGCTGTTCCGTCGGCGGTCAGGCCCGCCGGAGCCACGGGTAACGTCAGCCAGACGGACAGGCTCTTGCCTTCGGCCTGCCTGTCTTTTTGCACAGCAGTAATGGCTTTGCTTTGCCGTTCAAGAGCGGCTTTGTCTGCGAGGGCGGTGCCCTCGATGTCCAGGTCTATGGTGTTGAGGTCGTAGCGGTTCACTACGTTTGAGTACGCCTGGTGCAGCCGTTCGTCGTCGGTACATGCTGTGGCGAGTTCCTTGTTGGACAACCCGCCGAAGGAAACCGCAATGTCACCGCCGGTTTGCCGGAGGCGGGCGATGCGCCGGTCCAGATCAAGGTCCGTGGCGGCTGCGTCCAAGCTATAGAAGGATCCCCAGGAGGGGGTGCACCCGTCCTTGGCGTCAGCCACAATGAATGACAAGACCACAGATTTTGTGGTGTCGCCTGCCGGTTGCTCAAACGCGTATCGGGGTGTTGCCGTCACATCCACGTATCCCATGAAATGCGATGGTGAGGCTGCCGCGGCACGGGTATCGGTGTAGTTACGCCAGGAAACGACGCCGGCCCCTACAACTACCGCTATGACGGCCAGCAGCACGGAGAGCCGAATCCAGGACAACTTTCGCCCAGGAAAGTGTTTCGACATTATTCCCCCAACATTTAATAATTTCCGGAGACCACACCGGAAACTAAGGCCCCTGATATCGATTACTATAAGGGCAATCGGCGACGCTTCTGCTACGGAAGCGGACGTCCAACCGGCCACGAGGCCGGAAGGCGCGTTTCGCAGTCTGATGGGGAATAATGACAGACCAGTTGGTTGATTTATCCGAAGTCGAGCGGGAGCCCAAAGAGCTTCCCGCTGAGCGTCTGGAAACTGCGGGGCGAAAGCGGCAATGGGGGTCGGAGCGGCGGTCTGAGCCGCTGGCCATTGTTCATCCGACGCCGTCCTCCCGAAAGATCATGCTCGGTAGGCTTGCCATACTTGTGACGGTAGGGGCCTGGATTTATTACGTGGTCTCCACCATTATTCGGCAGTTTGTTGACAACCCGAACTCTGGTTTCCGATTCGGATTTGAGTCGATTTCCTACCTCATTGTTGTTACGTTCCTGACGTTTTCTGCCCTGATGTACCTTATGGCGCGGCAAGGTGCGCTGTATCGATTTAAGGAACACCGCAGGGTGCCCCGTGGCGAGCTTGATGCTCACTTCGCCAATTACAAAGAGGCAGTGACGGTGTTGGTGCCTTCCTACGCCGAGGAACCTCAGGTGGTCAGGGGAACGTTGTGGTCTGCCGCTCTGCAGGAGTTCCCGGACCTGCGGGTGGTGTTGCTGCTGGACGATCCGCCACACCCTACCGAGCCGGATAAGATCCACCGTCTGGAACAGACCCGGGCGCTGGCAGGGCAGATCGCAGAGGCTTTGTCCGTGCCGGCAGCGCGTGCGAACCAAGCTCTCGAAATGTTCCGGGGCAGACACGAGTCGCCCCTTCAACCGGAGAACCCGGCGGCCGATGGGACTGACGAGCTCGGACTCCTGATCGCCGAGTATGAGGCGGCCGTTGAGTGGCTGGAGGCGATGGCTGAGGCCGAAACCGTGGAAGACCACGTTGATGAGTTCTTTGTGGATTTGGTCATCATGGGACTGGCACGTGAACTCCGCCTCGTTTTGCTGGCGCTCAACGCAGCGAAGGCCCAAAACACGGCACCCGACCCCGAGCGGATGGAACAGCTTTACCTGAGGCTCACCTGGATTTTCAACGTTCGCACTGAGACTTTCGAGCGTAAGCGCTACGCCAGCCTCTCCCACGAGGCGAACAAGGCGATGAACCTCAACTCCTACATTTCCCTCATGGGCAAGCGGTGGCGGCGGGAAGAGACTGCTGGGAGTGTGGTGCTTCGCCCGTCCTTGGTCCCGCGTGACGACGATTTGTTGGTCCCGGACAGCACCTATTTGCTGACCCTCGACGCTGATTCCCTGCTCTTGCGGGACTACTGCTTGCGTTTGGTGTACTTCCTGGAATCTGCGGGCAATGAGCGTGTGGCTGTTACGCAGACCCCGTATTCATCGTTCCGCGGCGCCCCCACCCGGATCGAGAGGATCGCCGGGGCCACCACGGACATTCAGCATATTCTTCACCAGGGAATGACATTCTATGGAGCCACTTTCTGGGTGGGTGCCAACGCAATTATCCGCAAATGCGCCTTGGAAGACATCGTTGAAGTGGAGACGGTTGGCGGGTTCGAAATTCGTACCTATATTCAGGACCGAACCGTCATTGAGGACACCGAGTCCAGCATAGACCTGGGGACCCACGGCTGGGCCCTGGTGAATTATCCGGAGCGATTGAGTTACAGCGCCACGCCGCCGGACTTCGGTTCCCTGGTGGTGCAGCGTCGGCGCTGGGCAAACGGTGGCCTGCTGATCCTTCCCAAGCTGTGGCACCAGCTCTCGCAGCGACGCAGTCAGCGCCAACGGATACTCATCCGCGAGGTTCTCCTGCGAGTGAACTACATGGCGTCCATTACCTGGGCCAGCTTCGGGCTTCTCTTCCTCTTGGCGTACCCCTATGACAGCAGGCTCCTCAGCCCTGCAGTCTTCATCGCCGCTCTGCCGTACTTCCTGTGCATGGGCTCCGATCTCCGCGATTGCGGTCACCGTTTCAGCGACATCTTCCGCATTTATGGCTTCAACCTCATCCTGCTGCCCGTCAACCTAGCCGGTGTTTTGAAGTCGCTTCAGCAAGGCCTCACAGGGGACAAGATTCCCTTTGTCCGAACCCCCAAGGTCAAGGACCGCACAGCTGCCCCCGCCATCTACGTCCTGATTCCCTACGCAATCGTCGCGTTCTCTGTCCTGACGGTTTGGCGCGACGCCCAACAGGGCAACTGGGGCAACGTAGCTTTCGCCTCACTGAATGCGGTGTTGGCCATGTGGTGCATCCAGGCGTACATCGGCCTCTGGAACTCCGTAGTGGATGTCGTCCTGGGAGCAATCAACTGGCTCTATGTTGCACCAAAGCCCAAGTCCAAGCCAGAGTCGCTGGTTGTTCCCAAGACTCCAGAAGAGGTGGATTGGGAATCCATCCTCTACCACGGCGACCGCAGGCTCAACCGTGACCTCCGCGGCGGAACGGACCGCCGTCGTCGAATTTCACTGCGTTGATCGTGGGTCAATGACAGCTGTCTAGATGAGGGTGTTGCTGCAGCCGAGCCTACAGGCAGCGTCGTTGCATGGGTCAGCGGTCGATTGTGGCCATGTTCGCCTCATCACCTACCCTCTCAGGGCGGTGCCGGTTGTCACCAGCAATCCTGGGCTGGCATGGTCGCAAGGGCACCCATGCACATCCTGCTACCTGGCTCAGGAGCTGAACCGAATGTGGGGCCTACTCTGCGCCCTAAAACCCTACCCAAACACGCACACCAGGCCCCACAACAAACACCCCTCGTTTGTGGGGCCTACTCTGCGCCCTAAAACCCCACCCAAACACGCACACCAGGCCCCACAACAACACCCCTCGTTTGTGGGGCCTACTCTGCGTCCTAAAACCCCACCCAATGGATCTCCCGCCAAACGGCAGTGGTTCACATGCTAGCCGGGGGTGGACCATCATTTCGCGCCGGGAACAGCATCTATATCCTTGAGAGATGAGTGAAGTAGCGCATTCCACGGTCGCCTTTGAGGGACGTTTCGCCCAGGTGCTCCCGGAGATGGCCATTCCTTGGCGTGCGGAGGAAGCCCCGGATCCGCAGCTGCTGGTGCTGAACCGGCCACTCGCCGTCGAGCTTGGTTTTGATCCTGACTTTCTGCGGAGCCCGGAGGGCGTACGGCTCCTGATCGGTAATGCCGTCCCAGAGGAAGCGACACCGGTGGCTCAAGGGTACTCGGGTCACCAGTTCGGCTTTTATTCACCGCGTTTGGGGGATGGGCGCGCCCTCCTGCTGGGTGAGGTTGCAGGCGCTGACGGGAAGCTCCTTGACGTTCATCTGAAGGGCTCGGGTCGGACGCCGTTTGCCCGGAACGGTGATGGCTTGGCCGCGGTGGGTCCCATGCTGCGCGAGTACATCGTGAGTGAGTCGATGTACGCGCTGAACATTCCCACCACGCGCTCCCTTGCGGTTGTGGCAACAGGACGCCAGGTTCAGCGGGAGACTCTCCTGCCGGGGGCTGTCCTGACGCGTGTGGCCAGCAGCCACATCAGGGTGGGAAGCTTCCAATATGCCAGGGCCAGCAATGACATGGATCTGCTCCGGCGTCTGGCTGATCATGCGATCGAACGCCACCACCCGTCGTCGGCCGGTGAAAGCAACCGTTACCTTGCACTCCTGAAGGGCGTCATTTCGGTCCAGGCGAAACTTCTGGCGCAGTGGATGCTGGTTGGATTCGTTCATGGCGTCATGAACACGGACAACATGACAGTGTCCGGCGAGACCATCGATTACGGTCCTTGCGCCTTCATGGAGGGTTTTGACCCTGACGCGGTGTACAGCTCCATTGATGAAATGGGACGTTACGCCTACCGCAACCAGCCGTTGATAGCGGAGTGGAACCTCGCCCGTTTCGCCGAATCAATAGCCGTCTTGATCCACGAGGATGAGGAGCAATCGGTGGCACTAGCCGTTGAGGCGCTCAACGGATTCCGCACGGAATACAGCGCCACCTGGTTCAGCGGCATGAAAGCCAAGTTGGGGTTGCCTGAGGAAATTGACGACGCCGTTGCCTTACCTCTGGTGGATGACCTCCTTCAGCTGGTTCAGGAGGCGCGCGCGGACTACACCTCGTTCTTCCGGAGCCTTGGCAAAGCGGCGCGAGGGGAAGCTGAACCTGCCCGCCGTCAGATCCTGGATCTGGCCGCGTTCGATTCATGGTTGGTACGGTGGCGGGAAGCCGCCCCGGATGCCGATGCCATGGACAGGGTCAACCCGATCTACATTCCACGCAATCACTTGGTGGAGGAAGCTCTTGCTGCCGCAACTGATGGGGACACTGGCCCAACGGAACAGCTGCTGGCTGCGGTATCTGACCCATACAGCGAACGTCCCGGTTTGGATAAGTATGCCGAGCCCGCGCCGGAGAGCTTCGGCCCGTACCGGACCTTCTGCGGGACATAGAACTGGCGCACTGCTGCAGGGCTGGCGACTCAGCCAAGCTGGGTCGCCCGCCCTGCAGTCGTTGGGTCTAGCTCCAGGCGGCCCGAACCACCATGTCTGCGCCCGCGGCCACATGATTGCCAGTGTGGCCGGCGTCCAGGACGCACACATCTTCGGAACCGGATGTGCTAGTTGAAACGAGGCATTCTGCTGCCCTGAAACTTAGAAGGTCCACTGGCAGGTTGTCGCCTATTTGAAGTTCACTCATGATGCCCTTTTTGTTGGTCCGGGCATCACGTTAAGTGTGGGTAGCCCGGTTTGGTAGGGGAGAGAATTTTTCCCTGGAACGCCGGACTTCATCAGCGGATAACTCCATACTGCCTTGCTTGACGGACTTTCGTCCACGCGGGATGGGTCACGCTTAGTTGAAATTTGTGTGTCGCACTATCGCCAGTAGCTCCTCGCGGAGGCCTTCGGAATCCAGATCGACCACCGAGAGTACGTTGTTCTCTTGGTTGCGGGACTGCTCCAGCAGCGTCAAGCCCAAGTTGGTGATGGATATTAGCTGGCTGCGGCGGTCGAAGCGATTGGGTTGACGCAGGATGTACCCGCGCGCTTCCAGCCTGGTGAGCAGCGGGCCCATGGTTTGGGCCTGAACGCGGACGCTACGGGCGAGTTCGCCGGGCGTAACGGGTCCTGCAGTAGCCACGGCGTCAAGCGTCAGCACCGCCGGATAGGTCAACCCCAAAGGGCGCAATTTGTCGTTCCATGCCAGTTCGACAAGCCGCGCTGCCGTGGATAGCAGTCGGCTTGTTGGCCATCGTTCCATATCAGGCATTCAGGCTCCCCAGGCTTTCACAGATAGTCAGCTTGCTTACTAGGCTACATCAGCCTTGGGTAGCAAGCGGGCCATCGGCCAGGGGACTGGCTCTCAGTAAGGGCACGACGGCGGCACTCGCCTTCAGTGCTCCGGCGTGTGGTGCTTCCTAGCTCTCACATTCCGTGCAGTACTTCTGTCCGTTGGTTTCCCGGGCGAGTTGGCTGCGGTGGTGGACCAGGAAGCAGGACATACACGTGAACTCGTCGTTCTGGATGGGGACGATCTCAACCTGGAGTTCTTCGCCGGAAAGATCAGCGCCGGGGAGCTCGAAAGCATCAGCAAGCGCTGCTTCGTCCAGGTCGATGGTGTCCGTGAGCGCGGTCGCCCTAGCCGGTGCCAGCTCGGCCAGAGGCAGCGACTGTTCTTCCTCTGTCAGGACCCGGGGCGTGTCGTAATCGGTGGCCATGGTGGTGAAACCCCCTTGTGAAAGTGCGGTGTGTTGCTATGTGCGACGGTTGTAACCGCAAGTCCATGCATCGTATTCCCGCACATTTCACCAGACTCTTATCGGGCCGCGAGAAGTCCCGTGCGCTGTAGCCAGGACTCGACGTCGGCTCCAGCGTCGCGGACTTCTTCGCCTTTGACTGCCAGTCCTTCGCCGATGGTTGCCCCTTGGCAGGATTGTCCGTAGTCGCGGGCGGTGTTGCCCAGCCCGCTCATGGCATGGGTGGTGACCGGGTACACGGTCCTGCCGGCGAAGTCGTAGCTTTCCGTGAAAGTGGTCATGATCATTGGCGCCCTGACGTTCCAGATGCCGCTGGCCAGGATCACTGTGTCGTACTGCTCTATGGAGGCCAGCGGGTTGAGGATCGCAGGGCGGGCGTCCTCGTTCTGTTCGCGGGAATTCCGGGCGACTGCGGCGTCATAACTGTCCGGGTATGGATCAGCGGCCTCGATGCGGTGTACCTGGCACGGGATCAGCGTGCTGATCATGCCGGCGAGTACCTCAGTGTTGCCGATCTCCAGGTTGGTTCGGCCGCCGTAGTAGTAGTTTTCACCCGCCCGGGAAAAGTAGGCGAGCAAAATACGCTGACCTCCGTGGTCCGGTCCTGTGGTGATTGGTGACGGCGTGCTGTTGGGTGAGGGCATTTCGGGTGTTCCTTGGGGAGTGCAGGCGGCTGTTGCAGCTGCTAGCAGGGCGCCGGACAGCCCGGCGGCCGCCCCGCGAAGGGCGGACCGCCGGCTGACGCTCAAGGGGTTGGTGGCCATGGGTATAGGGCGGCTAGTTGTATCGACGGCCGCCGAGCCAGCTGACCATGGCGGGGTCGCGGTGGTCGAAGAAGAGGCTGGCGCCGGTGTCCAGGGTGGTGATCCGGGCCATTTGCTCCTCGGTCAGGGCGAAGTCGAAGACGTCCAGGTTTTGGGCCATACGCTCGGGCCGGACCGACTTGGGGATGACCGCGACTTCGCGTTGGATGAGCCAGCGGAGCACCACCTGCGCTACAGACTTCTCGTGAGCTTGAGCGATGGCGCTGAGGACCGGATCGGTGAAGATGTTGTTCTTGCCCTCGGCGAACGGTCCCCAGGATTCGATCTGGACGCCACGTTCGCGCATCAGTTCCTGATCGGTTGCGCGCTGATGGAAGGGGTGCGTCTCAATCTGGTTCACCGCGGGGGCGATTTCGTTGTGGTCTATGAGATCAACCAATCGATCCGGGTGGAAGTTGGAGACGCCGATGGCGCGGGCAACTCCTTGCTTGTTCAAGTCCTGCATGGCGCGCCACTCACTGTAGTAGTCCCCGAGCGGCTGATGGATCAGGTAAAGGTCCACGTAGTCCAGTCCGAGGCGGTTCAGGGAATTCTGGAACGAGTGCTTGGTGTCGTCGTAGACGCTGCCGGTGGGGGCATGCTGTATCCAGAGTTTGGTGGTGATAAAGAGTTCTTCCCGCTTGATTCCGCTGGCTTTGATGGCTGCGCCCACAGCGTTTTCATTGCCGTAGGACGCTGCGGTGTCCAGATGCCGGTATCCGGCGGCGAGGGCTGATTCAACAGCGGCTTGGGTTTCTTCTTCAGGGATCTGGAATACGCCGAAGCCTAGGATCGGCATTTCGACGCCGTTGTTGAGGGTGACATTTTTCATCGGTTTTTCCTTACTGTGGTGCTTGAGGCTTTTGCAGTAGTCGTTTGGGCGGCCTGGTAGTCGCCGTCGCTGACTGGTTCGAGCCACGTCGCCGTGTGCCCGTCGTCGTGCTCCACCATGGCCAGGTGGCACATATGGCTGTCCTGTGTCGCGCCGTGCCAGTGTTCCTCTCCGGGCGGTGTGTGGACCGTGTCGCCGGCCCGCATGAGGATGACTTTCCCGTCGCGGCTGGCCACCAACCCCATGCCCTCTGTGCAGTGCAGCAGCTGACCTAGGGGGTGGGAATGCCAGTTCGTGCGTGCTGCGGGATTGAAACGGACCATGGCAGAGTTCAACCGTGAGGGACTCTCACCAGAGTGCAAGGTGTTCAGATACACGTCGCCAGTGAACTTCTCGGTAGGTGCCTTGCTGGTTGGGCCTGGAATTGCGAGGCGCATGTTTGTGATGGTGTCCTTCCATAAACGGCTCTTACTCAAGACAACCAGCCCTTTTACTGGCGTGGGAGAGCCTGTTGTGCGGTGTACTGGCAGTTCCTGTTAGGCCGTTCCGCTTTCGCCGTAGCCTAGAAGACATGGACAAAACCAATGACGTCCGCGACTTCCTCATGAGCCGCCGGGCACGCATCACCCCGGCCCAGGCAGGGCTGCCCGCCTACGGGGGAACCAGAAGGGTGGCCGGCCTTAAACGCGAGGAAGTAGCCATGCTCACGGGCGTCAGCACGGAGTACTACGCCAAGCTCGAACGAGGTAATCTGCGAGGCGTATCCGATTCCGTTCTCGACTCTTTAGCCCGGGCCTTGCAACTCGATGAAGCGGAACGGGCCCACCTTTATGACCTCGCCAAAGCGGCAGTGCCCACCGCAGGATCCGCTTCGCGGCGTGCACGTGCGGATGTGCGCCCAAGCATCGAAAGAGTCCTTGCCGGGATGACGGGAACGCCTGCCTACGTCCGGAACACCCGGATGGACGTCGTAGCCGCCAACAGCCTGTGTTTCGCTCTTTACACCGAGATCCTCAGCCCCGAAAAGCTTCCGTTGAACCTTGCCAGGTTCATGTTTCTGGATTCGCGATCCAAGGACTTCTTTGTCGAATGGGATACTCTGGCTGACGACTTCGCAGCGGCCTTGCGCACAGAATCCGGTCAGAACCCCCGGGACCGCGCGTTGAACAGTCTCATCGGCGATTTAGCCGCTGGAAGCACCGAATTCTCAACACGGTGGGCCCGGCACAACGTGCGCTTCCACCGCACAGCCCGCAAGACGATGCGCAACCAACTTGTAGGCGAGATCGAGCTCACCGGCGACGCCCTTGAGCTTCCAGGTGAAGGACTAACGGTTATCGCTTACTCTGCCGAACCTGGAAGCCATGCCCAGGATCAACTCGATTTTCTGGCCAGCTGGAGCGCTGGCAAGAAGAACCCCCTCGAACAAGCACCGGTCAATCCGCGGACGGCCTGATGATCGTGTCAGTCTAGGAGAGCTCGTACGCAGGACGTGCGGCGCCTCGCTCAGCACTGTGCACCTGGAGGGCGTGGCGCATGGCTTGGCGGTTTTCTTCGGCAAGTTCAGGCTGGTCGGCCACACGGTAAAGGTCCGCTGCCCATTGAAACTCATCAGCGGCAGCACGGAAGCGGGCTTCGTCGAAGAGCCGCCGGCCAATGTGGTGCCGAACGTAGGCTTCCTCTTCCGGTGACCGGACTGTTCGCAGGGCTTTTTCGTGAAGTACGGCGGCGTCGTGCCAGCGGTATTGACGTTGATTGATTTGGGCAAGGACCAGCAGCAATTCACGGCGGTCGGGCGAGTCGGGCAGCAGCTTGAAGCCCTCGTCCAGAGCTTCAGCGTCCCGGCCTAGTAAAGCCAAGTACCTGACTCGTTCAACGGGTGGACAATCGCCTGCCAAGGCAGCTTCCAAGGCTTGGCGGTTGATCACCACATCGCGGAACGTCGCAGGGTCAGTGCGCCAAAGACTTGCAGTATCTTCCACCGTGATGTGCCCCCCATAGGCTTGTTACGGAGCCAACTGAGTCGCAGCACTGTCATTGCCAGGCTGCCGGAACCTCCATAATCTCATGAACGGTGACGCCCGCAAGCTCACCGGACCCGGCGGCCTCAGTGGAGCTGGCTGTCCGGTGCTGTAGCCCGCCAGGAGTGAAAGGGAACAGTCAGCCCCGAGCGTGTTGGGGCGCAGGTAAAGGGCCCGGCGGCGGCCACCAATTCGGGCGCCAACGGCACAACCCGTACGAGTTGGAGTTCGTTGCCGCCGGAAGCTGCCCGGATGGTGAGGGCGTCGCCGGACCGGCTGACCCGTATACGAACCCGGCCGCCGTTCCATTCGGGAACAGGTGCCAAGGACCAGTCCGAGAAGCGGTCCGTAACCACCGCGCCCAGTTGAGCGGCGCCGTCGGCGAATTCCACGCCCGCCTTGATCCAATGCTCGGCACTGACGCGGACAAAAATGCCCGCTTGGTCGAACTGTTGGGAGAACGCGGCCGTGAACTCAACCTCCATGGCGCTCTCCTGCGGGAAGGGAGCGAGCAGCGCGTGCTCGGTGTCGTGGATGAAACCGTAGGACGTGACGCGCCAGGCGTCGCTGCTTTCGGCCGCGGTGACCAGGAGGTCACCTTCAAGCTCGACGACGGCGGCTGGCTGGTTGGTCCACTCGCCGCGGTTCCAAGGGATGAGGGTTGTCACAAGGCTCCAGAAACTTTTCCATGGTGGACATGACCGATACGACGTTGCCGGTCTCGACTTGGCCTAGCCTAGCGGGCTGGGTATCAGACGAAGTTTTATTGGAGTTCCCAGGTCCAGAGATTCATCGAGGCTGTTGCAGAGAACTCAGCTCTAGGACTCCAAGCGTGCCTTCTGAGCCTCTGGGCGTTGTTTGGCCGCGGGCAGGCCGGTCCCTTTGCGTGCCTGAATCCTGCGTGTAACCAAGAAGAGGACCAGTCCGATTACCAAGAGGATGGCCGCGCGCAACCAGATTTCCGGGCCTTGTTGGAACAGGAGGAGGACGCAGGATGCCAAGGCCAGGCACGGGATGACCACCGGCACGCGGAAGTGCTTGTGTTCCACTTTGTCTTTGCGCAGCACCAGAACGGCCAGGTTGGTGCTGATAAAGACGAAGAGCAGAAGCAGGACCACCGTTTCGGCGAGGGAGCCGAGGTCGCCGGTGACGGTCAGTGCCATCGCGGCCAGCGTGGTCACCACTATTGCTACCCACGGGGTGCGCCGTTGCGGGAGGACTTTCCCTAGCCCTGTAGGTAGCAATGATTGTTCTGCCATTCCAAAAGCCAGGCGACTGGCCATGATCATGGTCAGGAGGGCACCGTTAGCAACGGCGATGAGGGCGATCAGCCCGAAAAGCCAGTCCGGTACTCCAAAACCAGTGGCTTGGACAACCTGCAGCAAAGGGCCTGAAGAACTGCTCAAGTCATTTGGCGGCAGAGCCACGGATGAGGCCAAACCGATGAGAACGTAGATGGCTCCGGCGGTCAATAGAGCCCCAAACAGTGCCTTGGGGTAGACGCGCTGGACGTCCCGGACCTCTTCGGCAACGTTGGCAGAGGTTTCAAAGCCCACGAACGAGTAGTAAGCCAGCAGCGATGCGGCAAGGATTCCCGCGCCGGGGGAGACGGCCGGGTTGAACTCGAGAACGCGGGAAGCATCGCCGTCTCCGCGGCCGAACATCAGGCCCACCAGGACGATCACCAACACCAAGCCTGATACTTCAATGACGGTCATGACCACGTTGGCCCTGACGGATTCCTTGACCCCACGTGCATTCAAGAGGGCGATCAGCAACAGGAAAACCAGGGCGGTGGGGGTAGTGGGCACATCCAGAAAAGGCTTGAGGTAGTCCCCAGCGAAGGCGAGGCTCAAACCCGCCGCGCTGGTCACCCCGGCGGCCAACATGGAGAAACCCACCAGGAACGAAACCACGGGGACTTTGAAGGCCCGTTCTGCGAAGACGGCAGCTCCGCCGGCCTTGGGGTATTTTGTCACCAGCTCTGCATAGGAAGCTGCGGTGAGCATGGCTAGGATCAGGGCCAGCGCCAGCGGGATCCAGACGGCCCCTCCTACCTCGCCCGCGACCTTCCCCACCAAGGCGTAAATGCCCGCGCCCAGCACGTCGCCGAGGATAAAGAGGAACAGCAGCGGTCCGGTAATCGACTGCTTGAGTTTTGATGTCTGGGGCTTAGCCGGGCTGCTCATGAGAACAGATACTACCCCGAAAATAAGGAACCTTACTAAATGATTGTGGTGTTTTCAGCGGGGCAGCAGATCCATGAATTCGTCGAAATGGCTGCACCAAACTGCGTGCGAGGCCCCAGGAACGTCGTGCACAATAACGCCTCGTTGACGCATGGCGTTGGCGTCCTCGTCCGAAACGAAATTGCTGGGTCGTGCACGAATAACAAGGGTGCCCGCAGGGGCCGGCCATGATCCGCTTGCTGCCGACGAGAGCGCTGCCGCCGTCTCGGCGTCGAATTGTTGGGCTGCCGCAGCCTCGACGCGCGCGTCTTTATCGCTGTAATGTGGCCGGGTTCGGCGGAGCTCCTCATAGTTACGCGCTCTCCGGCCCAGTTCGTACTGCTCGT
This sequence comes from Paenarthrobacter sp. NPDC091711, assembly GCF_044756605.1. NCBI lineage: Bacteria > Bacillati > Actinomycetota > Actinomycetes > Micrococcales > Micrococcaceae > Paenarthrobacter > Paenarthrobacter sp. NPDC091711. The sequence goes on along the minus strand of NZ_JBIVTF010000002.1, from coordinate 418,112 downwards.
GGGCCAGAGTGGGATCGGTTCCGGGAGGAGTGGAAAGCGGAGAGTCTACGAGGATCGCCTTCATCGGTTGAAGCTCGCTCAGCGCAGCTGTTAGCACGAGCCCACCGAAAGAATGCCCGATGGCAAGGGAAGGCTTGAGTGCATCGTGCAGGCCCGCTGTGGCCACCACGGCAGCAGCCGCTCGTTCCACCGTGAGACTGAGGTCCCGTGGCGAGTGGCCATGCCCGGGGAGGTCCATCGCGAGCACGCGATTTCCCAGCGCAGCGAGGGCCGGCCCAACCCGCCACCAGCTCTCAGACGAACCCATCATCCCGTGGAGCAGGATCACCGCGCGCTCTCCCTCGCCCCACTCCCGCACCTGAAGTTCCATTGCTTTAGTCTTTCAGGTAGCGCAATACATCAAATCAGATGACTGAAGACATTCCAGCCTGTTCCGATCGGGCCTCTTCCTGATAGCCCGGAGTCGACGTGGAAGTCAGGGCTGTACAGGTGGAGATCGCCCTCCTGATCAATTCCGATGACATCATTTCTGGGTCCGCGCGTGGCGTTGTAGTTGCCCCAGTTAGGGTTAAATACGCCTGCTCCGCTGATCTCGCTCATGACATCCCATCCAGGGCCAACCATTGATGGGGATTTCCAGTGGCCGAGTCCATCGGTCGGGTACTGGTAAAGGACACCGTTGTGGCCACGGGCGAAGATGTCCACACCCCCGTCGGCATTGGTGTCTCCGGGGGCGACGATCTTGTCGAAGATTTGCCAGCCTGAGCCAACTTGTGTGGGGCTGAGCCAGCCTCCTTGACCGTCGCCGGGGTAGAGGTGAAGGTTTCCGCGAGGGTCGCGGGCCAGTACGTCGTTGTTCCCGTCCCCATCGAAATCTCCAGCTCCGACGATGGAATCAAAGATGTTCCACCCTGAGCCGACTTGTGAGGGCAGCAGCCAACCGCCGTCACCGTCGCCGGGGTAAAGGTGAAGGTTTCCGCGAGGATCGCGGGCCAGGACATCGTTGTTTCCGTCGCCGTCAAAATCGCCAGGGGAGAAGACTGTGTCGAAGATGTCCCAGCCAGTTCCAACCACCCTGGGCTCGTCCCAGGAGCTGCTGTAATGGCGTGCGTTGCGACTCATGTCATAGAAATCCCAGCGGGACTCATAGGTCCTGGGGTAGAGGACAAGCTCGCCGTCGTCGGTTCGGGCCAGCAGCTCGAAGTTTCCGCGGCCTGTCCATCCTGAAGCGCGGGTGGACGCAGCAATGGGGGCGGTCTCCGCACTCTGGTAGGTCTTTGCTCCCGTGCATAAGCCTTGAACGTTGAAGGAGATCCGGTTACCGCGGTCCTCTGGGATGAGTTTCAGGAACTCTCCTTGGCGCTCCGCCGGAAGGGGCACTCCGTTGCTCAGCCACTCGATATCGAACCGAGGACTCGTCCCTACTGGTGCGCAGCTGCCTATGCTCGTGCTGGCCTGTCCGATGGTCAGTTCCGAGCCCACGTACGGCATTCCAAACATCAAGGGCTCGGAGTCCCCGGACTCTGCGGAGGCCGGGGCGCCGCCGACTACTGCCGTACCCACTAACACGGCAGCTAGAGCCGCCGACTTCAACGCAAAAACACGAAAAGCACGCATGATCCCCCAAGTCCTTCAAGACAGGCATTATTTCCCCCGAGCGTAACAGCAGTCACACGGGCGCCCTGTGAATATCCAAGTGCAGGGCCGACCCGGCCGTATCGACGGCGCGAGTGCGTGAAGCCCGCTGTCATAGAATCGGCCTTGCGGCGACAAGGGGAGATCACATGACAGCGGGTTCCATCAGCGAGTACATCGAGCAGTTCGACGGTGACGTTTGGCAACGGCTGCTGACCGTCTACGACATGATCCGTTCGGCTGTCCCAAGTGAAGCTGAAGAGTCGATCAGCTGGCGAATGCCCACCTTCAAACTTGGCACCGAGCCGTTGTTCTTCTTTACTGCAACCAAGAAGCACATCGGGTTCTATCCGACTCCGGACGCAATGGCGCATTTCTCGGCACAGCTCAGTGACTACGGAACCACGGACCACCTAGTCCAGCTACGCCACAGCGCCCCACTTCCCATCGATCTCCTTCGGGAGATCATCAACTGGCGGCTTGGGCGGCTGCAATTGGACCAGAACTGAACTTCCCGTCAAGGGCTTCGTCTCAGCTACCCGTGTTCTCAGTTGCGCCCAAGTGGCTCTGACTGCGCGCACTGCCAACGCGACGGCAAACGATGACGTCATCAGCACAACTGCTGAGACGGCAACGATCATCACGCCAACTATGTGAACCAACAGGACGGCGGACATTACTAGGGTGTGAGCGTCAACGAGTTCCATTGCTGATCAACTATTCCGCGTACTGGAGGCTGGTCAGGAGGGCCTTGAGCTTGCTGTATTGCTCGGATTCCATCCAGGCAGCAGCGCTTTCGGGTGTCATGGAAACTTCGATATTGGCAGTCGCTTGGGCTGCCCCGTTGCCCATGATCAGAAAGCTGCTTGCTGAGGTGCTGTCCGGGCCCTCGGTCAAGAGGCTATCCACCACCACACCCATGAAGTATCGGGTGTATTCGGTGTCGAACGGATATTCGTCTTTGAAGAAGGCGAAGTGACCGGCGCCGCGCTGGCTATCAAAATTCGTCAGTGGCTGGGAGTCGAGGATGGTGCGGTTCACGGGCCCGCCCACGACGCCGCCGTAAACACCGCTGGCGATTTCCGCTACCTTGATGCCCGTTTCGTCATGGATGTGCGCTTTGGCTGTTTCGTAGTGCTCACCGTTCAGGTCCAGGGGTGTTTCCTCGGTTTGCGCGGTCCAGCCCGCCGGCAGCAGGAAGGAGATGTGCCCATCCGGGAAGGTGTACAACCCGCTCACCGGGAAGTCCGGGGAAACGTGTGGCGTTGAAGGTTCAGTGGGTGTTATGGGCGCTGGTTCTGGAACCGCAGGAGCAACGGTCGACGGCGGAATGGTCGCCTGCGGTGCGGGAGCAACCGGCGGTGCGGGAATAACTGGGTCCACATCAACAGCAGGAGCCGCCGGAGCAGGAGCAATTACGGCCGGAGCAGGAGGGATGACAACAGGCGCCGGAACGGTGACCTCCGCCGGCTGGGCCGCAAGGGAGGGACTGCTCTCTAATGGAGCTACCTGCTCGGAAACCGGGGTAACAAGTGCCTCGGCAATGCTCGCTGCAGGCAACGGGCTTGTTTCTTCTGATGCAGTGGTCAATGAATTACTGTCCGGGATAGACGGTGCGCAGACTGCCAGGGTGAGTGCCAGCGCCAGTGTTGCCAGAGTGGCGTACTTTGCAGTTCCGGATCGGTTGTACTTCATCTTGGGTTCCTTCCCCCACGGAGTGATGGAGCACTTCTTGTGCTCATACATCTTGTTTCCGGCAAGGAACCACTGGTTACAACAGCTTCAAAAAGTTACTGACTATTCGTGACGCGCTGACGCAGAGCCCGCGGTGGCCGTCCTGAAAGCCACACGTAAGTACCTGCGGCCACGATTACTCCGCCCGCGGTGAGCATCCACCACGGAAAGCCCGGGATGTCCGGCCTCTGCCCGGCTGCATCGACGTCGGATTGCGGGGTGGGGATGACGCGTTCGCCGGTCACGAGGATCCGGTGGCTGTTGATGCCTAGAGGGGTGCACGTGACCAGGGTGAGAAGGTCTTTGCCGGGCTGGATGAGGAGGCTCTCAGTTTCTTGGGGCTCAACCACCAGGGTTTCAACCACCCGGTAGGTCAGGACCTCGTTGAAGACTTCAATGGTGAAGGTGTCGTCCACTGCTACCTTGTCCAGATTGGAGAAGAGCTCCGATGTCGCAAGGCCTCTATGCCCGGTGACTACGGAGTGGGTGGATGCTCCGCCAACAGGGAGGGCAGTGCCTTCGAGGTGACCGATGCCGTGTTCGAGGACCGTCTCGCTGGTGCCGTGGTAGATCGGAAGATCAACGTCAATGGAGGGGATTCTGATGCGGGCCATGAGCCCTTCGGAATCTCCACGGAGCATGTCGAGGTACTTTTGCTTATCGGGCTGCGTTTCATGTGCCAGGGGCAGGCGTTCGTTCGCCGCAACAGCTGCTCCGGCCCCGCCCAGGCGCTGGTTGTAGTCCCGTGCTTCGGCGATCCGCTCGCGCAATGTTTCGGCGCCCAGATCCTTGATTCCCTGAGTTAGTTCGTCAATTTTTTGTGACTGCTCCACTGCGCTGAACCATGCGGCCGCGGCCGGGTAGAGGAGAAGCCCTGATCCGGCAATGACGGAAATGGCAACGAGCAGCGGCAGCAGCGGGAGCCGCCATTGAAGCAGCCGCTTCCGCTCGCGACGGGTGAGGTCCACGGTTGGACCGAGCGAAGTGGCTGGTATTTCATCGTCCGGGAACGGCGAAGGCGGGACGCCTTTCTGACGCCCCGCCTTCGCATTCACAGTGTTAGGTTACGCGTTAGCGGGTGCCAGGGTGGCACGACGACGACGCGCGGCGAGGATTCCGGTACCGAGTGCAATGGCAAGGAGCCCAATGCCACCCACGGTGAACCAGAGGGCACCGTCACCACCGGTGAGGGGGAGCGCGAAGGCCGGAACCTGATCGTGCTCGAACTCAACGTAGTTCTGTACCGGCGCCGTGGTGGAGCTCGGCCCGGCCACAACCTGGGTCTGGACCTGGCTCGGCGTCGGCAGCTGGAACCCGGCCGGGGGAGTTATTTCCCGGACGTAGTAGTTGCCCGGTGTGATGATCGGGATAGCTACGAAACCGTTCGCAGCGGTGGACCAGTTTTGAACGCCGTTGATGAAGATTGCGTTCTGGCCAAGGTTGGCATCGTTCTGGTTAAGGAATACCTGGTACTCGGCGCCCGCGAGCGGTGTGCGAACGTTGTTCTCGTTCTGGAAGGCGAAGACCGTGAGCTGACCGATCGGGGTGCTGCCGGTGACGGTCTCCGTGGCGCCATTCACAACGCTCGTGGCTGAGTTGGTGATGATGCCGTTAGCCGGAATGGTGACTGCGCGGGTGAGGACGGTGAGTGTCACGTCTCCTCCAGGCAGGCCAGCCAGGCGGGTAAGCCCGGCAGGAGTGAAGGTGGCGGTGAGGTTACGGCTGGTGGCGTCATACAGCAGGGTGTAATCGGTGCCTTCAACAAAGTTCTGGGCAACGTTTGCCGAGTTTGCTACCCGCACACTGGTGGGAGCAACGCCGGTGGGGCCGGTTGCCAGGTACTCAAGTTCCACAGGCAGCGCGTCCGTGAGCGTGAAGATGTCCAGAGTATCGCCGCCAGCGAGCGTCGGTACGTCAGAGTTGATGGCCCAGCGAACCAGATCGGGGTTGCGGGCTTCCACCGAGTTGGCAGGAGCCGGAACACGGGTCTTGGTCAGATCCGTAACTGCGTTCTTGGGGTACGCGTGAACATCATAGATCCACTGGTTCGCCGGTGCACCGCCCGGGCCTGTGGGGAACGGCAGCGTGACCAGGAACGGCGCGGCCGGGTTGGTGGCCCCAGCCGGCAGCGCGGTCTCGGTCACGAGGTAGAGACCGATCGGCAGGGTGTCGCCATTGTTGAATGTCGCCACACCATTGGAGCCGGTGGTTGCCGTGTAGGTGCCGGCAGCGTTGACGCGTGAAGCAGCCGTAGCGGGTGTCAGCGAGGAGACCTGCTCCCATCCTGCCGGCGTCGTGAGGTCTACACCCTGGACGAGTGCGGCAGTGAAGGTGGCGCCGGAGAGCGGGGTGCCGGGGACGTTAACTTCCTGGCCGGTACCCACCTGCTGGCCGTTTTCCGGACCCAGAGCGTACTTGTGAAGGGTCAGGGTGCGGGCGATCGAAGGATCGATATTTCCCGGTTGAGTGACGGCTGCCGCAGGCGCGACGGCGACGAGAGTCGCCGCTGCGCCCAGCGCCAGCACGCCGGCAGCGGCTGAAAGCCGCTGGAGGATGCGGATGGACATGTGATTTCTCCTATGAGTGAGGTGAGAGTGAGACCGAGTGAAAGAGTGAATTGAGTCTGGGACGTTGGAATGGGACGTGGAGATGCGCATTCACCGAGAGGCGCCTCGCATTCGTCGACGCCCATGCCACACCGAAAGAGCCAGTGCCAGACCAAGCACCAACCCCCCTCCGATGAAGAATGCGTCGGCGCTCGTACCGCCGGTGAGCGGTAGTTTTGTGGGCTCCACAGGGGCGTTGACAAAGCGGTATACCGCCGTCTGGCCCGCCGCCGGAGCTGAAATTGTCCGTGACGATACCGGGATCCACGTTGACCCTGTAAGCAGTTCGAGACGGAGTTCCTTGTAGGCGATTCGCCGGGTTGGGTCGGTGGCTGCCTCGGACAGTGTGTAGCTGTGGCCCGGCCTGACTTCAAAGGTGTTGGCCGGGTTGCCCGAGGCCGCGTAATCGGCGCCCAGACGGCTCTCGGTCGGTAGGGTGACGCCAGCCAGTGCCGCCGGGGTTGCCGTGAGCCTCCAGTCCTGCGCTTGGAAGCCCGGCTGCGGGTTCTGAACCTGCTTCACCAAGGTGATGGCCGCCGTCGTGTTTGACACTGTGCAGGTGATGGTCGCGGCGCCGGGCGGTACAACATCGCCCGCTGCTGTGACGTCCACGGTGGCACCTGTTGCGGTGACGCAGCGCCAGGTGCCGCTCTGCACATAGGTGCCCGGACCGCCGGCCTCAGCCAACCGGTACGCAACACCGGGAGTGACGGGAACTCCTGAGGCGGCGGCCGTGCCGGATCGCCCGGAGGGACCGGGAAGCGTTCCGTTGGGGCCGGTGGCGCTCAGGGTCCAATCAGTGGGCAATGCGGAGCCGAAGGTCACCTCTTTGACGAGTGTGAGCGATGCCGTGGGTCGGTTGATGATGGTGCACTCGATCGCAGAGGAGGGGGCAATGGCCGTAAGGCTCGCACTGATGTTGGTCCCGGCCTGAGTGAACGTGACCGCCCGGGCAGCGCCGTTCACCGTGCATGATCCGCTAACGAACGCGTAGCCTTCCTGCTGGGTTTCCGAAACAACCACCGTTGCCCGTGACGCCGTCGTGCCGAACAGGACAGTCCAGCTGGCCTGTCCCGCAGCATCGGTCTGCTGCGTGGGCGCCCCACTGGGGAGGGCGGTGGCGCTGCCCGTGGTGGCGGTCGCCGTCGTTCCTACGCTCCAGTCCGCGCCGGGGCGGGTAAGTCCCGAGAACTCCCGGATGGTTTTGGTGATCCGCACACTCGACACAGGGGTGGGGGAATTGAAGAAGGTGCAGGTCACGTTCGCGTTAAGCCGGTTCGGCATAGTGACAGTGCCTGTGGTGGACGTTCCCGCGCTTAGCCGGACACCGTCAGACCAGCAGTCGTAAAGTGCGGTGTATGCGCTGATGGCCGAGGAAGACCCGGCGGCCATGGATTCTGAGATGGTGATGGTGTTACCTGCCGCGGTGGGGAACGGGCCGATTTGCGCCGGCTGGCGCCCGTTGGCCGCACCAGTGGTGGTGGCGGTGGCGATGGTTGTCAGGGGAGTTCCCGAGGCCGCCGTCAGCGTGAACTGGTCACTGGCAGCCTGACGGCCCACCACATTCTTGAGCACGGTGAGCGTGGGTGGCGACGAGCAGCCTGCGAGGTCCACGGAGTTGACGGGCACACGCGATGTGCCAGGAACCCTGGCCCACGTTGTGGCGTCAAATTCATAGGCGCTTCCGGCATTGGAGAGGTAGACGGTGCCGCGCGGTGAGAACGCGATGCCGTTGATATTGGCGAAGGCAGCGTCCGTACCGGTTGTCGGCTTGGTTGAAGCGGTACTTACCGCCAGAGTGCCGCCGGAGCCAGCCGCCAAGGCCTCCGCGGAAACTGTGTAGATCGTGGCACTGTTCGTGGAGCCCACCAAGGCGGCGCCCACCACGTAGAGGTTGCCGCGGGCATCGAAGGCCATGTCACCGTTGCCATTTGGCGCAGCACCCGTGGGGAAGGCCCCCACGAAAGCGAAGCGGGTTGCGGTGGGATTGGATTCCGTGAAGCTCCAGATGTAGAACTGTGAGTTGACGAACTTGCCAAAGAGATAGCGCCCGGTGGAAAGATCGATCGCACCGGCAACGATGCTGCCCTCTACCGTGGTCCCGCTTGCGACGGTGGCATATGCCGTGTTCGCCAGCTTCTGGAAGCCTCCGCCCGGGGTCCACTTCAGAATCGACGCGACATCGCTCGCATCAGTTGACCGGTCCAGCGCGTAGGCAAGGTTTCCGCCCGCACCAATGCCGAGGCCATTGGCTGCGGTGACGCCGGTCCAACTACCAACTGGGGCGAGACTACCCGAAACAATGTCACCTTGTTCCAGCGCACCGGCCGCCGTAATGGAGTAGAAGTGGTTCGCATCGCAGAAAAGTCGGGCAGCCTGCACGGTATTCGTAAAGGTGCAGACAACCTCGGCCCCAGCCTCGTCAGGCACGGTGATGGTACCGGATGCTCCCGCCCCGGACGCGATTACATTACCCGCACGGGTGCATTCGTAGGCATTGGAGTAGCCCAAGCCAGCGCCGGAGGTTTGTGCCTCGTGAATGGTGTAAGTGGAACCGGGCTGAACCACTGAGCGGGTTACCTGCGCCGCTTGGATTCCCGTGGCCGTGCCCGTGGTGGTGGCCGACGCGAGCACAGTGGTGCCCGACCGCAAGGACAGGGTGAACTGGTCTGTGGGGGCTGAGCGCCCCGGAAGGTTCTTGCGCACCGTGATGGTTGTTGCGGGCGAAACGGCGAGGTTGGCCGGGGCTGAAACGATGAGCCCGGTAGGCGTCACGGTACCGCTCGTGTAGGTTCCGGCGCTGGCTGCCACCACGGAGACGGAGATGGTGCACGAGGTTGTTCCAGCTGCGAGGTCTCCACCCAGAACCGAGATGTTGCCCGAACCGGCAGTTGCAGTGACGGCGAAAGCGGTCCCGGCAGCATTGGCGCATGAACCCGCCACCGCCGGGGTGGGTGCAACGGTCATCCCAGTGGGGAGCGTCGCTGAGAACCCCCAGTCGGTTTTCGCCAAAAGGTCGCTGGTGTTGGTGACTGTGTAGGTAAGAGTCGTAGGAGCAGTGGCTGTGGCGCTCGCTGAATCGAAAGCAACGTCAAGGGCGGGAGAGACGTCGAGTATCCGCAGGTTGTCCACGCCGAAGCCACTGCCGGCACCGGTGACGGTGTTCACCAGCTGCACCTGAGATGTGGAGATCTGGGCCGGGGTAAGGAGGGCGGCGTTGTTGCCCGTGAGGTTGCCGGCCCGGACCGAGGCAGCCCACGCGGGGTCGAGGATTCCGGAGATGGTACCCAGGGTTGGGAGTGCGGGTGAGGTGTAGTAGACGTTGCCGGTCCGGCTGCAGGGGACCACGGGGGCGGTGTATCCGCTCAGTAAAGTGGTGGCACCCGAGACCAGGTTCAGCGAAAGCGAGGCGTTGTTGGTGCCACATTGGGCGCCTACAACATTCATCCCTAAGGCGTAGTAGCGCGAATCCGGGGCGACGATGCCGGTTCCAGCAGTGGACTGGAGCACTGTGGTGCCGCCGGCAACCGTGGCGTATGGGATGGAGACAAGCGCGTGGTTGCTTTGCGTGGCGGCGGTTGAGCCGTTGGCAGGTGCTGAAGCTGACGTGGTGCCAACAACACCGGCGGACACTTGACCGAGGACGTCCGCCATGCGGCGGGCGTCACGAGCGGCGAGGGAGGATTGCCCGACGGCGGCGATCGGCTGAGTGGGGCAGAAGGCAGCGTTGGGGAACGGGGACGTGTAGTTGACGAGAACGCCCGTGCAGCTGGTGCCGCTTCTCCAGCCTGTGGAGGCCGTATATTTGCCTCCGGAGTAGGTGGGAAGACCGCTCGCGGCGGTTGTGAGGCCCTGTTCGAAGGACTCTGTCCATACTTGGCGGGGCGCTTCGGCAACTCCGGCGGCGAATATGGTCGCATCGGCGAAGGCTGTGAATTGCTCGGATGAACCCTCTGCTGCTGGTGGTCCACGCCCGGATTCAGCCACTGATTCATGCCCCGGCACGTTGGAGTCCGGTGTTGCGGGAAGGCTGGCGAGCGGGTCCGGCTCGGTGGGCTTGCGGGAATCGGTGGCGGCGGGCTCAGGCTTTTCCGGAGCCGGCTTTGCAGAAGTCGACTCCTGCGTTGATGGTTGATCAGGAACCAGTGAGGGCGCCGGGGCCGGTGTTTCCTGGGCCGCAGTTTCGGTGGGTTCCGCTTGCGGCGGGGACAACGGTTCAGCAGGCATTCTCACAACACCGGCTTGGGCGGGGAGGGGAGCTGTGATTGGTCCCCATCCCGTCAAAACGACCGCGAGGGCAGCGGCAGCGGCGGCAACGCCGAAACTGCGACGCGCTCTCGATCCGGCACTAGTGTGCCTGGGGCCGTTGGAGTATTTCAAAAGGACAGGGCGCCTCTCGGGGAAGTGGGCGTTCGAGAGACGACCACAACGGAAGGCACGCAAAATGTCGCCTTATCCGAGGAAGAGCCCCCCAACTCAGGTGTCAGCAATCATTGGATTCTCGCTGACACCACGAATATAGCGCACGCATAAACCCTGCACAATTGTGATTTCCGCGACTACTCCATCAAAAGTAGAGAGAGATCGTGTGACTTTACAAGCAGAAGAACCAGGGTAATAATGCGCACTGTTTTGGCAGATCCTCGAGGGCTTGAGCTGGGACAACATCATCGGCAAGGGCGCTCAAGCAGTCCGGTGTTCCCCTTCAACATCATTGGAAAATAATTGCACTCCATGAGGCAGGAGCGTTCCGGATCAATTCCGAATCCAGCAAGTTGAATGCTGGATAAACTCCTCATTCTACGATGACTGCACCGTTGGGTTCGGGCCCCGCATTCACATGTGAAACACTAAATAGCTCAGCACCACGAGCGAGTTGGGGGACATCGGAATGCGTCGTGGAACAAAAATAGGCTTTGCCCTGATTGCCTTGCTAACGCTCACGGCCGCGGGCTGTGATGAGCGGCCATTCACCCGCGACTACGCCCGGTCCACTCCAAACTCGGCCATTCAGGTGGGTGAGAAGAGGGATAGGACCTGGGAGTACGTGGACCGGGATGGCGTATCGAGGGAACTCGAGACCTGCAAAGACTTAAGTCCATGGAACGTTGCGTACCGCTGTACCTCGCAGAACGGCACAGTTGAGCTGACCTTCAATAACTCGAAATACGGCATCGACGAGCCCACGCTCCATATCGGGGGCGAAGCGGTGTCGCTGTTCTGCACCAATAGCGGATTTTGGGGCGACGGGCTGAGGTTCTGTATACCGGCGTCGGACGCTGCCGTCCCGCCCCAGCCGGTTCCTCGCCGCGATTAGTCCTGAGGGTCTTTCAAGGTTGCCTGCCCACGCGGTGCAGGTTCCACGGCAGGCTCGGATTAGGTCGCTGAAGGTCGACTTCAGAACACGTTCTGAGTTAGTGTGGACGCTATGAGCGCTGCAACAAAATCACACAGAACGTCTCGTGCTACCGAAAGTTCGGAAACTTCCGGGTCGGTCAAAACACGCACTTCTTTCCAGTCTTCTGAACTTAGCCGCTCGTCCGCGGAGGTATTCGCGGCAGCTGCCGACCATCCTGTTCAGGTCACCCGCCGTGACGGGGAGTCCTTGGTGTTGATGTCGGAAAGCGCAGACGCGGCACGTCGTTCTTTATTGGAACTGGCTGCTCAGCTCGTTGCCGTCTCAACCAGTGCTGAGGGGACGCTTGCTGCACGGATGAGTGACCGCTTCCCCTGGATGCTGGCACTGAGCCCGGCCGACCAAGAGGCGTGCGCAGCTGATGTTTTGGCAGCTGCGAGGGCATCCTTTGCCACAAATCAGCCCCACTTGGCCATAGCGGAGCTGAGCTCGTGGCGGGAGACCGCCACTGCCATCGCCGCAGGACTTGGTCGTGAATCCCTTGAGTGGCTCAAGGACCCGGGCGCAGTAGAGCGTCCGTAGAAAATGGTGAAGAACGAAAGGAAGAGCGACAAGGTCGAAAGACCAACAAAAAAGAGCGAATACGAGTTGCGTTTTGCCTCGGTGCAGGCGCAGCGGGGTTGGACAGACCTCAAATCAACGATAAGAAACCCCCTAGCCGATGTGTGGGATTTTCTGACCCAGACACCTGAGCAGGTGACCCCCACTAACTATCGCCTACGCGGTGAACTTGGCCTAGTTAGCCGCAACGGGGTCACCCATGAGAGATGGCAGCACAAGCCAACTCTCAAAGGCAATGCTCGAATTTGGTTTTACGTTGTGGATCGAACGGTCTTTCTAGAGCAGGTCCACACGAGTCATCCCAACCAGACCAAAGCTTGATTGCTGAGGCCGCGGTGGATGCTGCGATTCACTCAGAAATGTCCCGGACTTAACGGGGCTAGACTGTGCGGGTCAGGACGGATTGGGGGATCCCGTGCGAGTTCTTGTCGCCGTTCCGCTGGTCGGTCGCAGCAGCGGACTGAGGACACTGTATGAACTTCTTCGATGACTTTCCCAAGCCCGACCCCATGGAACGTGCCAAGAACGCGAAGTTCGTACCCCCTCCGTGGGTTGGGCCGCCGCAGGACGAGCTACCTGCGGTCTTGCACATAGGGCAGTTCTTATATCGCAGTCCCACACGGGTTCTAACGGTCAAGAGCGCGGATGTTTACACCACGGGTTGTTCGTTCCAGCTGGCGTGGATCATTCGTAGGGGTGAGGAGAGCGAGGAAGAATGGACCAATCTTCACGCGTCGGTTTTCCAGCACGGTCCTGGGATGGGGCCCACCAGCGCGGACCTGCAGTTGATGTTCGGCGTCCAGCTACCGGATGGAACCAGCGCAAGGACGGGCATTTTTGGCTGGGGTAGACCGGTGAATCTCGACAAGGAGCCCGAAGCTCCGGCACTGACGTTCCGCGGTGGCGGGGGCAGCGGCAACGACGACGAAGTCTCGGCCTCAGGCAGCCTATGGTTGTGGCCTCTGCCGGCCGACGGTGAACTGCGGTTGCTGGCGCAGTGGAAAGGGCTCGGCATTGAGGAGTGTTCCGTTGCGATTGACGGAAGTAACTTCAGCTCTGCTGCGGCCCGCGCACAGAACCTCTGGCCGTAGCCCAGTAAAAACGCGTACGACGGCGGTGCTGCCGCCACCCCGGGGACGGACGGCGGCTACGGAACAAACCTGTAGCCCATCCCTGGCTCGGTGATCAGGTGCAGGGGGTTGCCCGGCTCTGTCTCGAGCTTGCGCCTGAGCTGTGCCATATAAACGCGAAGGTAGTTTGCTTCTTTTGCGTAGGCGGGTCCCCACACCTCCGTGAGGAGTTGCTGCTGGGTAATGAGTTTGTCCGGATTCCTGAGCAGGATGTCAAGAATGTTCCACTCCGTGGGGGTCATCCGAACGTCCAGGCCTGACTTGGTGATTTGTCTCTTGTCCAGATTCGCGGTGAAGGAGCTGGTTGTCACCATGGTGATGTCTTCACTGGAGTCGTTTCTGCGACGCAGCAACGCCCGGAGTCGCGCCAGGAGCTCATCCAGTCCGAACGGTTTGGTGATGTAGTCGTCAGCTCCAGCGTCCAAGGCCTCCACTTTGTCGCTGGATCCATGTCTGGCTGACAAGACCAGAATGGGTACTGAGCTCCACTCCCGCAGGGCAGAAATGACAGCCGTGCCATCCATATCCGGGAGTCCAAGGTCCAGGATCATCACCGAAACGGGCCGTTGCGCGGCTGAGTGAAGTGCCGATTGCCCGTCGGTTGCCGTGACCACCGTGTATCCCTGGCCCTTCAACGTGATGGCGAGCGCCCGCACGATGTGGGGGTCATCGTCCACTACCAGGATGGTGTTCACTCGAGGCCTTTCGGGGCAGGCAGGGCAGGAATTCCAGGGGCTGTGAAGCGTTGCGGCGCATCAGGGGCTGGGCCCGTTGAAAGGGGCAGCCTGACCAGCATAGTCAGCCCGCCGCCAGGCGTTTCTTCAGCGGTGAGGGTCCCTCCCATGGCTTCAGTGAAGCCCTGTGCCACAGCGAGCCCTAGACCTACGCCGGTGGCTGCAGGCACGTCGTCGAGCCTTTGGAAGGGCTGAAACATTTTGAGCACATTGGCCGCGGGTACGCCTTGGCCGTGATCGATGATCCGGAGTTCGCTGGCTGGCCTGCCGGCCAAAGTGGTGGTGCTGAGACCACCGGCGGCACCCACGATCACAATGTCGGAGTCTGGGGCGTACTTCACCGCGTTTTCCACGATGTTGGCGATGACTCGTTCCAGCATGCCGGCGTCGGCGTCCACCGCGGGCATGTTCGGTGGCAGGTCCACCCGGACCCTGCCGGGGGTGATGCCGTGCAGGGCGGCCGGAATGACGTCGTACCAGCGGATGGGTTTGATGAGGGCATTCACGGAGTCTGAGGTGATGCGGGACATGTCCAGCAGATTGCCTACCAGCCCATCCAGGCGGTCCGAACATTCATCGATGGTGGCCAGTAGCTCATCCTCTTCCTGTTCGGTGTACTTCACACCGGGTTGGCGGAGGCCTCCCACTGCGAGTTTGATGCCGGCCAGCGGAGTTCGCAGATCATGGGACACGGCTCGCAGGATGGATGTCCGCATGGTGTTGCTCTCGGCCAGGCGCATCATTTCACGTCGGGTGGCTGCGAGTTGTCGGCGCTCAAGCAGCGCCGCGAGATGTGCCCCGAACGCGCCCAGGAGCCGGAGGTCACTGGCGGGCAGGACTCTGCCGATGAGGACAAGCCGGGTGTTGCCATCGACCTGCTCGATGTTCTCGGTATCGTCCGGGTCAGCCTCTGGGCTGCCTGCCGATGCCACCAGCTGCCACGAGGCGGAGGCGGAAGCGGACGCCGCAGCAATGTACAAAGCAGCGGTGCGGACCTGGAAAACGTCCAATGCCTGTTCCAAGAGTCCTTGGACGGGGTCGTCCGCGGTGTACGCTCCGCGGGTGAGATCCCCGAGGGTGGCCGCTTCGGAACGGGCTCGTGCAGCTTCTTTCGAGCGCCGGGCGGAGAGGTCCACCACCAGCGCGACAGCGGAGGAGACCCCGGCAAACACCAGGAGGGCCAGAAGGTTTTGGGGGTCGCTGATGGTCAGCGTGCCCAGCGGAGGGATGGAGAAGTAGTTCACCAGGAAGCTGCTCCAGAGTGCACCCAGCAGCGCGGGCCACAGTCCGCCGATCAGGGCGACGGCAACAGATCCGGTGAGCTGTATGAGCACCGCCGTTGCGATGTTGTGGGACGGTGCTACTGCCAGCAAGAGTTGCAGCAGCACCGGCACCACGAGGGCCATGGCAAATCCCACTATTACGCGCGCACGCCCGAGGTCGCGTTTCCGGGTGCGTTCTATGCCGCGGCCTCCCAGGGGGTGGGAAACCATGTGCACATCAATATCGCCGGAACCCCTGACTACCCGGCTTCCAACGCCACCCTTCAGGAAACTGGACACGAGCTTGTGGCGTGACACTCCCACCACAATCTGGGTGGCGTTCACACTGCGGGCAAAGTCAAGCAGCGCCTTGGCTGGGTCCTCCCCTGACACGGTGTGGTAGCTTCCGCCGAGGTCCTTGATCAAGGTTCGTTGGGCTTCCAGATCGTGGGGGGATTCGGCAGCCACGCCATCGGCAGCGCGGACGTGGACGGCCAGAAGGTCTCCGCCGTTGACCCTCTTGAGGATCCGGGCCGCCCGTCTGATGAGCACTTCGCCCTCAGCGCCACCGGTGAGGCCGATGACTATGCGTTCCCGGGCGGGCCAGCTCTCCTCGATGTGGTTCTCGGCCCGGTACCGTGTCAGTCCTTCATCCACCCGGTCTGCGAGCCAGAGCAACGCCAGTTCGCGCAACGCCGTCAGGTTGCCTACCCGGAAGTAGTTGGACAGAGCGGCGTCGATCTTCTCTGATGCGTAGATCTTGCCGTCACCGAGTCTTTGCCGGAGCAGTTCCGGTGAGATGTCCACCAGGTGGATCTGGTCCGCGAGGCGCACCACCTCGTCGGGTACTGTTTCGGCCTGCTTTACTTCGGTTATCGCGCTGACAACGTCGCCCAAGGAAGCCAGGTGCTGCACGTTCACGGTGGACAGGACGTTGATGCCTGCCTCCAACAGTTCCTCTATGTCCTGCCAGCGCTTTTCGTTGCGGCTGCCGGGAATGTTGGTGTGGGCGTATTCATCCACGATCGCTGTGTGGGGGCGCCGGGCCAGGACCGCGTCCAGGTCCATTTCCTCAAAAACGCTTCCCCGGTACTCGATAAGCCGCGGGGGCAGGGTTTCCAGTCCGTGGGTGAGTGCCAGGGTGTCGGCGCGGCCGTGGTGCATGGCGAATGCCACCACCACGTCCTCGCCCCGGCCCAGCAGTCTGTGGGCCTCTTCGAGCATGGCGTAGGTTTTGCCGACACCCGGTGCAGCCCCCAGAAAAATCCTCAGTGTTGCCCGCGCCATGTCCTCATTCTTCCACTGTGAAAAGGTTGCTAGTTCCGGTGTGCGGCCAGGTTGGCGATATCCAGATTCAGCAAGGTTACGTTGACTGAAGGCTGGCTGAGGAAAGCCTCAAGACCGCTGGTGGTTTGCTTGTCTACCAGCTCCTGGACGTCCTGTAGTTCCAAGCCGTGGGCCCGGGCAACCCGCGGTACTTGGATGGTGGCGTAGTCCTTGGAGATGTGCGGGTCCAGTCCGGACCCGCTGGACGTCACGGCATCGGCTGGAACCTCCTCAGGGCTGACGCCCTCCGATGCCGCCACTGCTGCGCGGTTGGTTGTCACGGCTTCCAGGAGCTTGGCATCGTTGGGTCCTAAGTTGCTGGCCGAGGACGTTGCCGGGTCCCAACCCACTGCGGAGGGCCTGAGGTGAAACCACTGCGGGTCCTGCGTTCCTGCGTCATCCGCCGCGGCTTGGGCGATGAGCGCGGACGCCGCAGCCTGCCCGGAGGAGTCCTTCACGATGGACCCGTTGGCTTGGAACGGCGCCGCGAGCTGTCCTGCGCCGAAGACTGCGAGGGGGTAAAGCAACCCCAACACGATAGTTGCCAGCAACAGGAACCTGATGGCCGTGCCCGCTTGGCGGAGGTATCCGGAAATGATGTTCATGAGTAGCTCCTAGCCGATGCCTGGGATGAGGGAGATGACCAGGTCTATGAGTTTGATGCCAAGGAACGGGGCTACCAGCCCGCCCAGTCCGTAGAGCAGCAGGTTCCGGCCCAACGCCTGGTTGGCGGTGACCGCCCGGTACTTCACGCCGCGTAGCGCCAAGGGCACCAGGGCGATGATGATGAGGGCGTTGAAGATCACCGCAGACAGAATGGCCGACGCCGGACTGGCCAACCCCATGATGTTCAGCAGCCCAAGGCCAGGAAATGCGGCGGTGAACAGGGCCGGGACTATTGCGAAGTACTTGGCTACATCGTTGGCGACGGAGAACGTGGTCAGCGCACCACGGGTGATCAGAAGCTGTTTCCCGATGCCCACGATGTTGATCAGCTTGGTGGGGTCCGAGTCGAGGTCCACCATGTTGGCTGCTTCCTTCGCGGCCGGTGTCCCTGAATTCATGGCCACACCTACATCCGCTGCCGCCAAGGCCGGGGCATCATTGGTGCCGTCACCTGTCATGGCCACCAAACGCCCTTCACCTTGTTCACGGCGGATGACGTCCAGTTTGTCCTCGGGCGTGGCTTCGGCCACGAAGTCGTCGACGCCGGCCTCTGCTGCTATCGCTTTGGCCGTCACCGGGTTGTCACCGGTGATCATCACCGTGCGGATACCCATTTTGCGCAGCTCGGCGAAACGGTCCTTCATGCCGGGCTTGACCACATCCGCCAGGTGCACGGTTCCCAAAACCCGGGCGCCGCCGTCGTGCGTGGTCTCGGCAACCAGCAGCGGCGTGCCACCTTGGGCGGAAATTTCCTGCACGCGCCGCTGGACTTCCGCTGGAAGGCGGCCACCGGCGTCGGTGACGAAGTTCCCGACGGCGGACGCCGCACCTTTGCGGATGAGGCGCCCGTCCAGATCCAAGCCGCTCATGCGGGTGCTGGCCGTGAACTCCACTATGGCGATGTCGGAGTAGGAATTGCGAAGACCGGCCAGGTCGGGGCCGTCTGTGCCTTTGGCGTCGGCGAGCTCCACAATGGAACGGCCCTCCGGTGTTTCGTCCGCGAGGCTGGACAGCCGGGCGGCGGTGATGAGTTCCTTCAGCTCGACGTCGTTGGCCGGGAAGAAGTTGACCGCGCGGCGGTTGCCGTAGGTGATGGTTCCGGTCTTATCCAACAACAGTGTGGTGATGTCGCCGGCTGTTTCCACCGCCCGTCCGGAGGTGGCCAGGACGTTGTGCTGCACCAGCCGATCCATGCCAGCTATGCCGATGGCCGGGACCAAAGCCCCGATGGTGGTGGGAATCAGGCAGACCAACAGCGCCACCAGGACGATCGGGGAGGGCGTCGCATCCGCAAGAGACGCGAAAGGCGCCAAGGCCATGGTGACCACCAGGAACACGATGCTCAGCGAGACGAGGAGGACGTGTAGGGCGATCTCATTGGGGGTCTTTTGCCGGACGGCGCCCTCCACCAGTTTGATCATCCTGTCGATGAAGGTTGCCCCGGGTTCAGCTGTAATGCGCACTACGATCCTGTCAGAGAGGACCTTGGTGCCGCCGGTGACGGAGGATCGGTCTCCGCCGGATTCCCTGATGACGGGCGCAGATTCTCCGGTGATGGTGGATTCGTCCACGCTGGCCAGGCCCTCGATGATTTCTCCGTCGGAAGGGATCACATCCCCGGCCTCACAGATGACAACGTCGTTCAGTTTCAGATCTGTTCCGGGAACGTCTTTGGTGGTTCCGTCTTCCAACCGCAGCCGGGCCATGACGCCTTGGCGGCTCGCTCGGAGGCTGTCCGCCTGCGCCTTGCCGCGTCCCTCGGCGATGGCCTCGGAGAGGGTGCCGAACAGCACCGTGAGCCACAGCCATACCGTCACAGCGATGCCAAAAACGTCCGGCTTCAGGAAGCAGATGGCCGTGCAGGCCGCTGCACCCACCAACACCACGAACATCACGGGGGAGTGGATCATTTGCCGCGGATCCAGTTTCTTGAATGCCACAGGAAGCGCTGCCAGAAGAGTTGACGCGTTGAGTTTGGCCGGCGCCTTGCTGTGGTGGCCGGGCTCACCCGTAGGAGGAGTGCCGCTGGTTTTGAGGGGTGATGGGGTCTCCGCGGCCGGAGCCGTACTGGAGCTGGTCATTTGATAAGTCCTTCTGCGAGGGGGCCCAGTGCCAGGGCGGGGAAGTAGCTCAGAGCGGTCAGGATCACGGTCACGCCCAGCAGCAACGAGCCGAACAGCGGGCCATGGGTTGGGACCGTTCCGGATGAGGCCGGGATTTTTCTTTGCCGCGCCAGCGAGCCGGCCAGTGCAAGGACCAACGCGATGGGCAGGAACCTGCCCAGCAGCATGGCCAACCCCAACATGGTGGACAGGTAGGGCCCGGAGCTGGTGATGCCACCAAACGCTGAGCCGTTGTTGTTGGCACCGGAGGTGAACGCGTAGAGCAGTTCGCTGAATTGATGCGGCCCTGATGCCGGTGCGTTTGCCATCACGTCCGGGAGGAGAGCTGAGATTCCGGCGAGCACCAGCACCAAAGTGGGGGTGACCAGGATGTAGAGGGCCGCGATTTTCATATCGCGTGGGCCGATCTTTTTCCCAAGGAATTCCGGGGTACGCCCCACCATCAGCCCGGCAATGAACACCGCAATAATGGCCAGGACCAGCATTCCGTAGAGCCCGGATCCGGTTCCGCCGGGAGCTACTTCGCCCAGCATCATGTTCAGCATCGCGATGCCGCCGGCCAAGGGAGGCAGGGAATCGTGGGCGACGTTGACCGCACCGGTGGACGTCAGTGTTGTTGAGGCCGCGAAGATGGAGCTCGCTGCCGGCCCCAGCCGCTGTTCGAACCCTTCTCCCGAACCTCCGGCTGCTGCCGTTGCGGTTCCCTGTCCGGAAGACACTGCCCACGCCATCAGCGCAGTGGACGTCAACCAGAGCGCTCCCATCACTGCAGCCACGGTGTAGCCCTGGCGTTGGTCACCCACCATTCGCCCGTACATGTAGGGCAGGGCTGAGGGGATCAGGAGGATGAGGAACACCTGGAACAAACTGGTGAAGACGCTCGGGTTTTCGAAAGGGTGGGCAGAGTTGGCGTTGAAGTATCCGCCACCATTGGTCCCCAGGACCTTAATCGCTTCCTGGGAGGCGACCGGACCGCCGGGAATCACCTGACTGGCACCGGTGGCAGCGTTGGTCACCTCTGTGGACCAGAAGTTCTGCACGACGCCGCCAATCACCAAGGCGATTGCCGCCACCGTGGCGATGGGCAACAGGATGCGGAACGAGGCACGGGCGAGATCCACCCAGAAGTTGCCCAAACGATCAGTTGTTGTCCGCACAATGCCCCTGATCAGGGCCACCACCACCACGATTCCGACGGCGGCGGACAGGAAGTTCTGCACGGCTAGCAGGCACATCTGGACGAAGATGCCCACAGTGGTCTCGGGTACGTACGTTTGCCAGTTGGTGTTGGTGACAAAGGAGATGGCCGTGTTCATGGCAACCCACGGGTCCACGCCGGGCAGGGAATTGCTGCCGGGCAATACGGCCTGCAGGCGCTGAAGAGCGAAGATCACCAGGATGGATATCAGCGAGAAGAGCAGAACGCTGCGCAGATATACAGACCAGCTCTGTTCAGTCCCTGAATCCACCCCCGCCAGGCGGTAGAGGGCCCTTTCAGCTTTGGCGTGTTTGGTACTTGAGAAGACCCGCGCCATGTACAAACCCAAGGGCTTGTGCAGCAGTGCCAGGACAAGCACCAGCACGACTATCTGGGTGATGAAGGATGCAGTACTGAAGACCACCCGCCGTCACCACTTTTCCGGGTTGAGCAGCACTGCAAGCAGGTAACCTGCAACGGCCAAGCCAAGGACGAACAAGCCCACCCACATGATGGCATCCACGTTCATTGCCCGCTCACCGGGCCGTCGCCGTCAACCATCTTGCCCAAAAGGTGGGCCACCCACATCACGATTCCCATGCTCACCACAAGAATCACCACAACAGCCACGTCGGCCACTGGAACGTCCTTTCATCAGAGCCCTATTTGCGGGGCTGATGTCAGTCAACTCCTGCAAAAGTGGCGAAAAGGCGTTCCTTACGAATCCTTAATGCTGCCGCCGGAAATCTTGACGCGCTCTTAACGGCACCGTCGCTTTTTCGGAGCCGGACGGAACTTCCAACCGCGAGAACACGCGGAAATTGGGCGGCGCAGCAAGTAGCCGGCTCTCGGATAGGGTTGAAAGACGAGTACCTACTACTCGTGTTCAGACAGTATCCTCTGGACTTTACTGATCTCAGCGGCTCATGAACTACCACCAATAAACCCCCAATAGTTGGCGGTTGTACGAACCGCGGGCCGGGGCCGGACACGGTACCCAAATACAGGTGTCCGGCCCCGCGGTCTAAACAAGTAGTCGCACTGCGGTCAGCTAGGGCGTCGGGACGCGATCATCCAAGTCAGAGTTCCAGATCTGGCCTTCGTGCTCTTGGATGTCCATCCGGATATCCCACGCGCAGGATCGGTTTCTCCTGGCGGCCGCTTCAGCACTGCTCGGTGCTGGCTGGGATGTTTCCCAGTCAACGAGTTCCTTCGTCAACCGGAGGCTGGTGGCGCTTCGGATCATTTTGTCCACGGCCAATGTGAAGTAGACGCCATTGGAGTTCACATCGAAGGGGTAGAGGCCCTGCTCCTTGTAGATGCGCCGGATGACGCCCATCTGCTTCCGGTTCGGGTAGAACGACTTGTACGCAGACGAGTCATCGGCCTGCGTCCATTGGAGGATCATGAAGGCTGCTGTGTACTCGCGGACAGCCGCAGGTGATTCCAACAACGTGGGCGTGGCCATAACGCTGATCTCGGTGCTTCCAGACCCACCAGACGACCGTGACGGCAAAGCAAGAACACCTAGGTCTTCCAGTCCTTCACTGATGGACGCACGGACTGGGTAGCTGCTATAGCGTTTCAGGCACTCTTCGAAGTCCTTCACGGCTTGGTCCCACGGGGTCGGCCTAGTGTAGGGCTCGAATCCTGTCACCGGGAAGATAGCGTCGGGGTTCGGGTTTCCGGAACCTGAAGGGTAGAGGGCATTGCCAATCACGGGGTCGTCAACGGCGGGAACACTAATATCTTCATGACCAGCCCTCGCCTCGGCCAGTGTGTACTTCTTCCCTCCCGAACGCTTTCCGTCGTGAAGTAGCTCCACAATGAAGGCCCGACCGTTGGGAACATAGAAGTCCTCCTCGAAGGGGTCCAGTCCTAAGTTGCGGCAAATGTGCACCAACGTCTCGTGGGGGAAACAATCCAGAGGCCGCGGCGCAGAATACTGCTCGACGTCCTCAAAGTCGTAGGGCTCCCCACCGTGGTGGAACTTCCAAGGTGCAGAGTCATAGAGACTCAGCGACCTCCTGTGCCCGGCCTCATCGTAAACAGTAAGGTCACGGCCTCCCCAACGTCCCCGGGCCATTTCGTCGGGCATGCGTTTCATGTTCTTGGGCTGGTCGTTCACCTCAATGGTAGGAATTCCCCTGACCTCTGAGAGATGGTGCCGCAGCGAGTACTGGAAATGCGCGCCACCAGTGGTGTTCTCCATGACAGCGGTCCACTCAGGGTTTGCCGTCTCCAGAAGCAGCCAACGCGTCCCATAACCTAAGGGCAAGAGCTTACTGAGCAGCTCAGTCAAAGTGCCCTGATGCTCGGTGACGCCAATTCCGTCCCGCGCCTGATGGTTGCTTCGTTGGACCCACTTCCGCCACTCGACGGTGGCCTCGTCCAGAGGCTTCTTCACGAACCCGATCCTGTTGGTCACGGGCGCCCATTCGCCGCCGAGCAGGAGCTTGGCGGCCAACTTCTGGGCAGGGCTTTGGCGGGGTGGCATGGTTTGTTTCCTGTTCCTGAAAGCGGGCTGCACGTATAGCGTCCCACAACTGATTTCGCGCAGACGCTAGCGCCCCGGGGCGGCAGGAATCAGGAGTAAGATATTGCGGGATGTGACGGCGCGCACTGCTACATTATTCTCGATGGGGGCACAAAAGAGTTCCTTCTGCACGTTGAACTGGAGCCTTTATGAGCCTTCAAGTACCTCGCCCAAGCGACCTGCCGGCATCCACGGTCTCCGTGGAACACGATCCCCGGAAGGCCCGCAAAGCGCGAGCGTCCATCGGCGTCGGGCTCGTTGTATTTTCAGTGGTCACGGCGGCGGGTTTCGTCTGGCTCTACTCAATGTATGGCTCGGAGCTGGAAGCTCTCACCGATGCTGAACGATCAGAACAGGTGGGCTACATTGCTCTCAATATTCTCTACTTCCTAGCCCTGGCTGGCGTTGGAATCTGGAACATTGTTGCCCGACGCAGCATATCCAAGCTTCCGCTCATTGCCGCGCTTGTTCTTTCAGGGTTGGCGCTGACATTCACTGCGGTCAACATGTTCGACTACGCGACCACCAGCGGCCGGATCCCTGGCCTCTTCATGTTGATCCTCATCGTGGGGATTGTGGTTCAGACGATCAAGCTTATGCTGGCTAAGCGTGCCTGAGGACATCAAGCGACCTCGCTTCCTGACCGTTGAGCAGGTGGCCGAGGAGCTCAACGTTTCAGTGAGCCAGATCAGGGCGTCGCTCAAGTCCGGTGACCTGCGGGGAATCCAGGTCGGGGGCCGGAACGTATGGCGTATCGCTGTTAGCGACGTCGAAGACTACATAGCTGAGGCCTACAGGCAGACTGCAGCGCGCATCGCCGCCGGCGAGCTGGCTGAGTAAGTACCAGAGGACTTGAGGGGGAAGCATGACGCTCGGGCTCATCTTCATCGGGGTCGGCCTGGTGTGGCTGCTCTTCAGGAAGTGGATCGCTCGCATGCAGTATGGGGTCTCGTTAGAAATGCTTGGCCGGAAAGTGGATCACTCCAACTCCGAACTGCACCATGAAGCAGATGAGGAGCGAGTCCGGGGCTTCGGGAGGCTCGGAGTGTTCTTCTGCTCGGTCTTGATCGCTAGCGGCCTGCTAATGGTGGTGCTGACGCTCATTTTCCGGCCGCCGTGGGCTGGAGCTTAGATGGGCGATCCGTTCGTGGCATTCGTCGGCGCCTTCCTCATCCTCAATGGCCTGATGCTGTACCTGATGCGCAACGTCATGGCACGTTCCGGCGTTAACGGTTGGGCGTGGCTGCCCGAAGGCAATCAGTTCAAGACTTACAAGCATCAACTGGTCTGGTCGAAGGTGGCAGCCGCCATTCCGGCCTTCGCCGGGCTGGTCTTCCTAGGTATCTTCCTGTGGTCAAGGTAGCGCCTCACTGGGTGGGGACGGCTTGAGGAATGCCATAGAACTGCGAAAACCGCGGACGAAATGCGTCTCCGCGAGGAGCATTCAGCTGAGACTCACACCGCTACCCACGCAGGAGGCACTTGTCTGGGCCCTGGGGCACACTTTCGGACCTTCCTCTCACTAGCTGGAAGCATCGCGGATCCGAGGCGACGTCCATAGACAAGTAGGGTGCCCGTTTTGAGTCCACCTCAGGCAATGGTCCAAGGATTCATTGACCTATCGGACGCACGGACCGAATTCCGCATCGGAGCGATCGGGGCTCCGACCGTCACGAACAGGACCGGGCGCATCATCTTTACAGGCGGGTTCTACTCGCTTAGCTGACGTGCGTGACGGCTCAGATCTTGGAAGGGATCAGCCCCCAACGGCGCCCCGTTCTAAGATCTTCAGGAACCCATTACGGAGTGGCCGGAATAGCGCTCAGCACCTCTCCCATCACGGTGGAGAGCGTGGCCGTATAAGAGCCAACCATGTGAATGCCATCGACTCGGACGGGATTGTTTCCGATAGCCGGCGGGCAGACGGACTGTGGCGTACAGAACCAGTTCGCCACATCAATGTATTGCACGGGGATACTAGCCTTGACCGCCTCCACGGCGGCCTTTTCCCGCGAAGTTACTGACCGCCAAAAGGTAGGAATCTCGGCCGTGCATGTTTGTGGTGTGCTGCCCGCGACTGCGCAGTCATTCAGATTCGGCCCGCGAGGCGGCACACTGAGCATGACTATTCGGCTTCCGTTCCCGAGCTTGGTGAGGCTGTCTTTGCCAGCAGACTCCCACTCCACCATGGCCAAGGCAGTGTCCTTCCCGGCAACAGTGTTACCGATGGAATCGAGGTTTGAAATGATGACTAGGTCGGGCTTATTTTCGACAACATACTGTATGGAGGCGTCCCGATGGGACGCACAGGCATCCTGATCCTTTGTCAGCACGACATTGAATACCGGGCAAGCGGACCTCGTCAGCATTTCGATTCGGTATCCCTGGGGTTCCAAGGCCCCGCGGATGGCTGGCATCCAACTGGCCGCCATGCTATCGCCCATTACAACTGCGACTTTGACTGAGTTCTTGTCACCGTAAACGCAGTTGACGCCCCACTTGTCCTCCGGCACCGTGAGGCAACGGTCAGTGAAGACTTCGGGCGCCCAGGCGGAATTCCCGAGGGCATCCAGTGAGGGGTCCAGGTCCGGCCATGATGTCGCTGCCAGTGAGGCTGAAATCTTATCCTGGACGCCCTGTACGGCTGGGCTTAGTTTCGGATCTTCAGTACTCACGGAGGCGGAGGGATTGGGGGCAACGACAAGGGTTGGAGTGGACGGTGCGGGCGAAAAAGTCAGTGCAGCTAGAGTCATTCCCCCTGTTGTGACAGCGAGGACAGCGAGGACGATGACAGGGCCCCTTTCTGGGAACCCGTTCCGCCAGGGCAACTGCGGCAAGCGAAAACCACGGCGCTGGCGAGGAGAAAGTTTCTTTTTTGGATCAAGCCAGGAAGAACGTCGTATGCGTTCCTCAACGAGGTGGTAAGACAAGATCGATAGCCCGCCCGAAACGGCCAGCGCCAAGTAGAAGTAAATCGGCTGGGTGGCAGGAACGTAAGCGGTCAACAGGATAATGACCGGCCAGTGCCAAAGATAAAGCGAATAGGAGATGTCACCGATGTAGCTGGTTACTTTATTAGTCAATGGCTTGAGGAACTCTCGGGAGCTGCCGGTCCCTGACGCAATCACCAGAGCTGTCGCCAGGACTGGCAAAGCAGCCCCGGGGGCAGGGAAGGTCGATTCGGGAGTGATAACAAAAAAGCTGAGCAAGATGCCCAAAAAACCTGCCCACCCGAGGATGGGTCGGGCGCGCTGCGGAATCCTGTTCAGCAGCCCTATGGAGGCTGCCAAAATCGCCCCGATACCGAGTTCCCACGCCCGAGAGAACGTCGAGAAGTAGGCCCAGGATGGGGCGGAAGCGGATTCCAGCAAGGCCCATGCAAAGGAACCCACGGTCAGCAATACGAGAGCTGAAACGAGCACTGTCCTACGCAAGGCCTGCTGGCGAGCCGATCTAAATCCGAATCCAAGGATGGCAACCATCACTATCGGCCACACCATGTAGTACTGCTCTTCGACAGCCAAGGACCAGTAGTGCTGGAGGGGAGATACGGGGCCTTCATTCTGCATGTAGTCGGTTCCCACAAGTGCCAGATGCCAGTTGGCCGCGAAGAAAAATGACCACACGGCATCGACAGTTACTGCCTGAGCTCGTGTGAGGGTGTAGATAGTCCAAGACGCCGCAACTGTAACGGCAAGCACCAAAACTGCAACTGGCGTGATCCGGCGCACGCGTCGTCGGTAGAAGTCAACGAAAGATATGCGGCCCGTCCGGGCGTGCTCTCTGATTAACAGCCCTGTGATCAAGAAACCGGAGATGACAAAGAACACATCTACCCCGACAAAACCGCCCGCGGGAAACTTGAACAGGTGGTCAGCGATAACGGACAGGACGGCCAGGGCCCTGAGGCCTTGTATGTCGAGCCTCGGTGCGGACCTGCCTAGAATACTTTTCGCCTTCAGGGCAGCTGCGGGCCGAGGCCGAGTTGTGGTGTTGTGCATAGTTTTCCCCCAGAGTGAGACCTTTGCAGAGTTTACAGGCACGACACCCAGACAGCTCAAAGGCAGCCGTAAGGGTCAGGGCAAGGTAAGACCGGTACTGGTCCCCCACTAGTGGTGACATGGGAGAGCAGGTGCATCACCTTTCGATGACACCTTGACGCTCAATGGGCTGCCCTTCTTGGAGCACACATCAGCAGCTGCTCAACCTGCCCAAGCAATTGACCTTGTTTCGGAAAACGGGGTAACTATCCACAATTGCTCTTTCGATAACGGAACCACGGACTACATTCGTGGGGCCTCAGGGTTTGGCGAGAACGGCAAGAACGGCACGACCAACAAGTTCAACTACAGCCGAACGACGCCTATCTCACCATCTGCCGTCACGACTTAACGGACGCCCGAGCGGCATCTGAACCAAACACTATCTACGGTGGCCATCTCACCATTTCGGGGAGCTCCCTACCGTCACGATGCGCCCTGGAGCAGCGCCAACCCTCCTGACGCTTACAACAATGGCACCGATAATGCGGCACCATCTGCTAGCCAAGCGTCCAGTAACTACCAGTTCAAGTATCTCGTGACTGGCCCGTAATGAGTGCAGGCCCAGTCCACCCGGCGGGCCTACACTGCTAGGGTTGGCCCATGATCTGGGTGATTTTGGGGGGATTCTTTACCCTTTTTATGGCAGTTGCGCTCACGCTTGGGATGGTGCCCGCGGCACTGATGACCGCAGCGATTTTCCTGGTGGTCATCCTAACGCTGCGCCCATCTTTGTCCGTCTATCTGGCGATGATCCTGGGTCTAACAGCATTTCCGGCATTTATTCCATACCGGGCACAGCTTGGTTCGACTACGATATTCCTCTTTGAGCCTTTCCTCGCCGTCGCGGCAGTTTGGGCATTGGCAACACACAAGGCGCCTTGGGTTGCTAAGCGCCGCCCCATCTGGATTGGGCTGCTGATCGTCGCCTGGGCGCTTGCGGGCCTGTTCCAGAAGCACCCAACGATTGAGGTTATTGGCGACTCTCGCGGTCTTTTGTCGGTTGTCCTGGCAGTCATTGTGGCTTCCCGACTCTACGGGTCACCGCATGGCAAAACAGCGCTCAAAGTCCTTTTAGTCTCGCTCTGGGTATCCCTCGTGGTCACGTTGGCCGCTGCGGCGCTGCATTTCCCAATCGCGGGTAGGTCCGAAGCAACAGCACTTTTTTTGAACAGCTCCGGTGCTGGCAGTAGCGAATCGACGAGGTTCCTAACCGCTGCCTCTGAGATCTCCGTGTTAGTCGCTGCGGCCAGCTTGGCTTTGATGATCTCCGGTAGGGTCCCCATTAGGTTGGCGCTGCCATACCTAATTCCCTCACTGACAATCGTGTTCCTAGGGTTTTCTCGTAATAGCTTTGTAGCACTCGGCGTCACATTAGTTTTTGCGGTGCTCGCTGCCCGAACCATGAAGCCGGTTGCGGTAGCAGTGAAGGTTGCAGTGTTTGCCGGGTTCCCAATTCTCATTCTCAGCCTTGCTCATATGTCCTTCGGGATTCCAGGCGGCGACTTCGTTGTGACTCAGATCGAGGGCTTCATGTCTCGTGTCGTCGGGGGCTTGGATGCTTCCACGATCAGCGACGACACATCGGCAATCGCCCGAATGAATGAAGACGCTTACTTGATGCAGGGGATCAGTCAATCCCCGTTCTATGGGCACGGATTTGGCTATGCGTACCGCCTCCCCGTTGGCCCTCCTGGCAGCTTCTCCGCAACAAAAGGGCAGTATTACGGGCACAATTTCTACCTCTGGTTGACAGTCAAGACTGGTCTGGTTGGGATGGCGATATTTGTCGGAGTCTTCATCCTCCCCGTGTTGCGGTCCCTGAGGGGAGGGAGTAATGCAGTTATAGGTTTGGGAGCTGCCGCTGCGGGCCTCTTGACCTCGATGGTGTTCGCACCTTTCCCCAACGATGTGAGCAACGGCGGAAGCCTCTCCGTGGGGCTCCTGTTTGGTGCCTTGTTTGCCGCGCTGTCCGCTGACAAACCGGCGAAGGCCGAAATCGAGCCCAACCTAAAGAGGCTCAACTTGCCGCCGACATATAAGCACTTGGTCAAATCGAAGCTCTAGCTGTGGCCCCATTCTTGCAGATGCAACTCCTGGTAGTGCACTGAGCAGTATTGGTCTCTCCTGCGACAACGACACCGATCCTGCCCGCGAGCAGATGCAAATGGTCGCCGATCCTAACTCCCTCTCATCCACTGACTTGAACGGATTGGCCATATCAAGAGCGACTTCCAGAACGCCTTGGGCACAAAACTTCCCGAAGGATCTGCCGCTGCGGCTGTTCTTGGTGGCGGAGAACGAGAAGGTCCCGGAATGGCTTGAGTTGCACCACAGCCAGGCCGCGACCGTCAACAACGGCACCGTGGTTCCCCTCGCTGGCGAGCACTACCTCCAACACATGCACGCGGCCGAGATCGCTGACGGGGTTAGGGAGTGGGAGTCGGGGCGGGGGTAGGTCACACCTTCCTGCCAGCGGTGGGGCGAGCGTACGCTGGGGCCATGGAGGCCGAGGTCAGGACCGTCTCTTTGAGCACCGGGATCAGTGTGCCCTGCTTCGTGCAAGGGAATCTTGAGCAAACAGCCGACGTCGGCGGCGCGCCACTGCTGCTATTGCATGCGTGGGGCGAATCTTGGCGGAGTTTCGGTCGTCTGATTGCCTCGCTTCCGACGTTCGTGATTGTGGCGCCTGACCTACGAGGTCATGGTGGTGCGGACAAGCCGGTAGACGGCTACTCGCTGTACGAAGTCGCTGAGGACGTCGTTGCTCTCATGGATGCCATAGGCGTCAAACAAGCTCACGTCCTGGGGTCATCCAGCGGTGGTTATGTTGCGCAGCAACTCGCTGTCACTCATCCAGATCTTGTTGCATCCCTGACCTTGGTTGGCGCACCCCTGAGCCTGCATGGGAAGCCACCATTTGCGAACGAGGTCGAGGGACTCAGCGACCCGATCTCGGAAAGCTGGATGCGCGAGTCTATGGCGTGGTACCGACTCCTGCACGCCGTGCCAACCTCCTACATCGAAGACCGAGTCAAGGACGGTCTCGCAATGCCGGCTTCAATTTGGAAGGCTTCCTTGCAGGGTTTCTACGAGGCCTTCCCTCCGACGGAAACCGGCGATATCTCCGTCCCTACACTCATGCTCTGGGGCGCCCACGATCACCTCGTGCCACGACAACATCAAGAGACTCTAGCTGCCCGCATCAACGGGGCGCGCTTGCAGATGTACGAGGGCACAGGTCACCTGGTGCTCTGGGAATGTCCGGAAAGAGTCGCCGAGGATTTGACAGGCTTCCTGGCCAGCGTTCATGCTCGCTGACAATGTGCATTTTGAATGATGCGGACTCTAAGTGTGTCGGCACTCGGAGGGCCCAGCAGAACGCACGGGTCACGCCGATGTCGCGTAAAAGAAAGTCCGGTGAATCCAATCTTGGTTGCTGCCCGTAGCGGCGTTAGCGCTGCCGCGAGCAGCAACCAAACCCTGTGATGGCGAGGCGCGACCTGGGCTATAGCTGCGAAGGAGACTGAACAGGAGCTTGGCGCGGGTTGTCCGAAGGGACTGCCGCTGCTGCAGGGCTTGGTTATAGGGAACAATCACACCCAAATGGCTCGATCTACAGCACCGCCAGGCCGCGAGCGTCCCCAACGGCACCGTTGTGGCCGCCCCCGGCGAGCATTACCTCCACCGTACGCGCGCGAGGAGATCGCGGAGCGAGCAGGAAATGGGGAGGCGGGGTAGGGCGGACGGCCTCGGAGCAAGGAATGGAGCGCAAGATGGCGACGGCCCGATCAGACGCTACGGAGCTTTACCGCTTCCTGGTTCTAAGCTTGAACTCCGCCCATCCCCAGCATGCTAGGAGAGTTGCTATGGCAACAGCAAAAGCAATCGGGGATGCACTGTTCATTGCCAAGAAGCCGTACGCGACGACCACGACGATAGCTTGGATGATATAGGAATGGAGGCTAAAGCTACCCGTCACTACAAGAGGCCTAAGCCAACCAGAGGGGATCTTGTCGACAACCATTCTGGCGACTATATAGAGGGCCGCGATCACGGAGTAGGCAACAATAATTCGCCCCAGCGGGAACGTGTACTTACTGAATAGAATTTCTTCCCAGTACGAAGGCAGTACAACACTCGCGGCTGCAAAAGCCAGCGCCACCACCGCGCACACAAGCAGCACCTTCCATCCGTGCCTGTCGATCTTTGCTGGAATGTTTAGAGACTTCCAGTGCCAGCCAAGCACCAGCGCGGAGATGAATAGCAACTGCCATCCTGCCCATCCAGCCGACGCTGCCTGCTCCTCGTAAGGGCTGAATGAAGTTGCGGCGGGGAATGCCTGCCCCAGTAAATGGATTGCAAAAGACCCGGCAAGTACGGCAACCCACCAGCCGCGCTCCAGCATAGGGTAGGCGATCATGCAAAGCCCCAGCAAGAAGACGTAAAGGCGCAGTACGTCACCGCCCGGAGGCGCGAGCGTCATCATGAAGGCATTGGCGACAACGTCTGTGACCGACAAGGTTTCCATATTGGGGAAATTGCGACTTTCCCAACCCGAGTATGCAGCCCAAACCCCGAGGCACACCAGTATGAGCTGTGCCGTATATAGGACAGCTATCTGCTTGACACTCTTTCGTTGAACCCAGGCCATACCAGCACTTTGCACCTGCTTGCGACGAACGATGCCCAACATCAATCCACCCAGAAGCACGAACCCAGACGCTCCGTCGAACTTCGGGAAGATGTGAAATCCAATGGATAGCAAAGAGGCTGGCGCGAGATGCCCTAAGACCATGCTTGCGATACAGAGACCCCGGACTAGATCGATGGCTGTGTCTCGCTGCCGCGCCGGCTTGGCGCGCCGGGACCGGACCCGAGGCTCGGCGTTAAGCAATGGCTCGGCCATAAGGTCCCCCAAAAGATAAACAGACGCCCAGCGCGCCTAGGGTAATTCTACTGTCGACAGCCGAACGCAGAAGCGCCCGCTGGCACGTTCATTTTGCTATTAATCCTCAGGTCAGGGCAATGTTGACCATTCAGGTTCCGTCTCATGGGAGTGTCGTCAGTTCTGGGAGACAACACACTCCCCGCAGAGAGCTTTCGGACCAGCTGCCTCGCCGCGAGGCTGACGGACGATACCGGTGGTGCCTCTGAGGCGAGCTGGCCCCACCACAGGCGCGTGTGGGGAGATTGCTGAAGGGCTTATTGAGTGGGGCCGGGCTGGGCAAGGCTCCCTTTGTGCCCTCCCGCAACCGGCGGGCGTTCATGCGGCGGAGTAGCTGGCTCCGGGCTCTTGCTGCTGTTGACAATGCCTGCGTTGAGAGACGGGGACAACTTGGAGGTGGTCTGCTCGCTCACCAACGGAATCTAGACCATGAGGTCATGCTTTTGTCCTGGTGGGACAAAAGCAAAGCCTAGCGCCATCATTAGCAGCAGCAGGAGGAGGTAGTCCAGAGCAGAACATCGAAGTCGAAGAACATGGCCGCGCCAGCCGTGATAATAAGGCTTAGCGCTACTAAATGCCCTCCAGAGCTACGCCGCAAACCCGGCGAAGCCGAGAAGACCCGCCATAGCGATCAAAGCAATGAGTCGATTATCAACTGTGTTGAACTCATCACTTTGCAGCAGGCCGAGTTCGAACGCCTTCGGCACACCTGAGTGGCCATTCCACAGGAACACACTTCCTTTGCGCCCTGGTCATTGAACAGTCGACCGAACGATTCCAGTGCACCTTGCCAGTGGGTAGACGGAGCCGGATGCCATGATTTTTCCAATGCCTGGGACTTTAAGAAGCCGCTCATGACCACGAGTACAAGCTCCACCGCGGTGTTCAACAAACCAAACACCCAAGTCGTGATGCTGAGGCGTCTGGCTGAGGCGAAGATGATCAACGCAATCATTATCAGGCCCCGCTTCTGGACCCCGCAAGCGCGACTCCAAGCCCAAGTACCCCGAACGCAATAGCGCGTGGATTCCGTCTCGCAGCAGAACTACGCAGGCGATCGCAAGCAAAGCACCATCGGAAGGGAGGGCCCATAGTGCCCGGACCACGCAACCCGTCGCCGCCCGAGATTTCGTTTCCGGAGATCTTGGCGAGATGCTCCCGCGGAAACTCAAGCTTCGCAACTACTTGTAGTGCAGTTACAGCGACTTCAACTGGGGCTAGCAAGACAACCCAGCGCAGAACCGCTCTAGAATCGGCCCGGGTTGCAAGAAGCAGGCTCACACAGACCAATGCTGAGTGCACGACCCGTTTGACCACTCCGTCCGAACTCAGGTCGCCAAGCCCCTAGATCAGCAGCCATATTGGAGGCGCCCCGTCTAGTGGATTGTTAGTGCAATAGTCACGATGGCGATTGTTGCTACGAGAAGTACTGCAAGCCCCACGTAGGCAGGCCATCTGGGGCCTGTTTTGTGCGGGTTGATGTCTACGTACGGCAAGAGGTTTGGTGTCCCTTCAAAGAGCAGAATTGCCAAGTGGTGAGCTAAGTTTTGGGCTGCACAAGGACGGCCCGGGGATTCGTGGCAGCGGCGCACCCCTGTTTGGGCAACATTTGACGTGAGGCACGCCGCCTGGATTATCATAAGGCTACTTTCCAAGATGCCAATATGTTTCATCCGGGCCTAGTCTTTACACGGTTGGGGAGAACCTCGGCCAAGTTTGATGAATCGCGAGACATCACCGGGGTTACTGGCGATCCACCACCTGACCTAGGTCTCGGCCAGATTCCCTGCTGTGATTTGAGTAAGCAAGTGCGCGGAAGCTATCCCAATGACGGCTCCGCACGTATTTGTGACAATATCAGTGACGCTTGAAAAGCGAGCAGAAAGAAAAAGCAGCTGCCCGCACTCCATGCCAAACGAAGACAGCAACCCTATTGCGGCGAGGCGCCATGAGGGCATCGCAGGAAGTGCCTTGGCAGCCAAAAAGCCGAGTGGAATGAACATCGCAACGTTTGCCGATGCCTCAAGAAAATGATAGTCATACCAGGCAGGTATGCCGAGTGTATGAAGATACTCTAGGGCCGTGGACAGGGTTCCAAAAATTGGTTTGTCGACGGGCGTGGGCCAAAAACCTACGAGCGCAAGAGCTGCTAGATACGCGGCGAGGGCTATTCTCCATGGAAATGGGTTTTCCAAGCGCCTCCTCAAGAAGTTCGAACAAGTGCCCAAGTGCTAACGCTGATGGCCGCGATAGCCAGCACGCCTAGCAGGGCGTAGCGAGGAAACTGGGGATGCAGCTGTGGTCGTCGCAAAGTGAGCAAACTGAGCTCAGCATGCCACCTGTGCTTATTCCAATGTCGCCCCATGGTCCCTATGAATATCACAGCCAACTACATTCTGGAAACCAAAGCAAAGAAAGAGGGTGGGCTGCCAACAATCAAGTTGTTGGCAGCCCACCCTCTTGTAATTCTGGCCGTTGTTAGGCAGAAACTTCCGTGCTCTTCGCGCGACGGCGTGCTACCACGACGGATGCCGTGCCGGCTGCCAATGCTCCTGCACCCACGAGGGACCACAAGATGAGGCTGGAATCGGCGCCGGTGTTTGCCAGCGGTACACCGCCAGTGTTTGCCAGGCCGGTGCCCGTACCAGTGGTGCTCCCCGTGTTAGAGAGTGCGGCGCCGCCGACAACTACCGTTACAGGTCCGACTGTAACGCCAGAGGTGTTACCAGTAGCAGTCAGCGCATATGCGCCGGGTTCGTTGATGACGATCGAAGTCGAGAAAGCGCCGTTTCCATCAGCGACAGCGCCCAGCGTGGACGGAGCCAGTGGAATGCGAGTGGAAACGGAGAGGCTACCAGCAGATACGCTGCCTCCGCTGGCTGCAGGCGTACCCGTCGGAGTTATCGTGATGGTGATGCCTTCACCCGGTGTGAAGCCAGTGCCGCTAAAGATAAATGCTTCGCCCGGCGCCACGGAAGCGTCGGAAACGGCAACGCTGGTGTTCGGTGCCGGATAGTTGGCGTTGTTTGCTACGGCTGGTACTGCGCCGAGAAGTGCAATGGAACCTGCGAGCGTAAGTGCTGCGAGAGATTTCCGCATGTTTGTCCCCCCTGAGACCTTAGTGGTACGACGTGGTTTTTGGAGATTTCCGAGACCCTACGTAACCGTAAGAGAAATCTCATGTGCTGCCCAGATAGAACTTACCATTCAAAGGTTGTTGACAGCAAAGAAAATCCAGACCCGTTACATAGGATTAACGTGCTTGCCCATCGCTATTCACACTTCGCCGTAGTTGGGGCTTGGATCACCTCGTTGACTGGCTGTGTCGTGGGTGTGACAGCGATTTCTGCCTGAGAATGTTGCACGATGTGACCGAAATTGAACTCAAGCGTGGTGCTCTCCCCAGGCGCCAGTCTGATCGTCGAAGTGCCGACACCGCGCTGGCTATGCCTCTGAGCGGCAAACGGAATCTTGACTCCGTCTTTTACAACAGTGTCAATATTTGCCTGCACGGGCCCGTAAGCCACAACGTTAGTCTGAACCGTGCCAGCGGGTACGCCGAAGATGCCGCCTCCTGTGACATATGCGGGGAGGGAAGTGGCCGCATCCGAGGGTGCAGTGTTCGTGCTGGTGATTCGCACAGTTACCTCCCGGTAGCCGTCGCGGGTGCAGTCTCGGGACACCTGCACGGTCCGCTTTACCCAGAAGTCCATCTTTGCCCCTGTTCCATCATTGAAGTACACGCCAAATTGTGTGGGGGATATGGCGGGCCCCGAGATCAGACCACCGAGGGGATATTGGCCGATGGCTTTTTGTTCGTCGGCAGCGGCCGACCAAAGAAGAATGCGGCGCTCCTCAACCCCTTTAGAGAGAGCATCGAGGAGCTTCTTGGGGTCGGATTTCTCCGACGACAGGCCCGCAAAGATCTCCTTGGCAGCACCAGCGAAGTAGATGTCCTGGAGTTCGGGCTTTTCGATCTTTGCATAGGCGTCAGAGAGGAGTGTCTGCACAACGTTCTTACCGGTCAGCTGCATCGGTAGGTCTTTCCCAATCTGCTGCACAGCTGGATCGGTGATTTGGATGGGGCCGGTTGCATTGAGGATAAAGCTAAGGGCTACAGGATCTAGTGAAAGGACTCCATCTAGCCGTTCACCTGAGCTTTTTTCCCACATTGCTTGAGCCGTGCTGGCTGACGTTGCAAAGTCTGGGGTGAGGTTGACGTCCTGCATGAATTTCCCCACGCGGGTCGAGTAGATGGCCTGCTGCTCAGCGTCGACCGGGATGGGAGGAAAGAATGCGCCTAAAGCCGTTGCGCTGGTTTGAGCCTCCAAGCTCAACTGTCCTTTGTCTACGTTCAAAACAGCAAGCGCTCCGGGTATCCCACCTGTAGCTCGGGCTTCCGCATTGTTCTGCACTAGCAGTAAGTAACGACGAGGCGCCTCGGCCCCCAGCATACTTGGTGCCAACCTTGCTGCATCAGCAGCGGTGCTCAAGTCTTGCTTAAGGGAAATGAGCTTACCCCGAGCCTCGACGAGGGGATTGGCAACCTGGGGCAGTAAGTTGTCTGTGTCTATCTCTTCCAATCGCTGGGCAGACTCAGTGACCGCCCGTGCTGCTGATTGAACCTTCGGAGCTGCGGACTGTAGGGGTGCAAGATCCATGCCATCCTTGCTGGGGCTCAAAAGCTGCCAGTTCAGCGACTGTAAAGTTGTCACGAGCGGCACGGCTCCGAGTCGGGCGACGTCATCGGCTGATGTTGCAACTTCGTTGACGGCCTGCAGGTTTGGTCCGATCCAGGGAAGCGTTGACGCTGCCTTCCAAAGAGGGTCATTCGTGGAATCGCGTGCCGAGCCAGTTAGCTTGACGAGAGAATCTACCGATCGCTGAGCAGCTTCGGCATCCTTTTCGCCAATTTGATCTTTGAGCGCCGGCAATAGTGCCGTTGCACCTTGCAGGTCCGACTTTATGTTGGTGGCCTTGAACCCGATCCAGGCTGCGCCAGCTAGCACCAGAACCACTGCCGCCGTCACCCATATCCCCGCCAGAACGAGCCTCTGTCGAAGGGTGCGTCTGGATCGAACACTCTTGGTGCTAGTTGTTAAGGGCATTACCGCCGTAACCTCTTATTCGTTAAGTGGAGTCGGATCCGTCAATCAGTACGCGCCCGTACTGTGGAATACGGCCCTGACAGTCCGAAGGATAATCACGAGATCGCCCGCAAGGGACCAGTTTTCAACGTAGTAGAGGTCCAAGCGCACGGAATCCTGCCAGGAAAGATTTGAGCGACCGCTGACCTGCCAGAGTCCCGTAAGCCCCGGCTTCACCAGAAGCCTTCGACGAACATCGTGCTCATATGCAGCTACTTCTTGGGGCAGCGGAGGTCGTGGACCTACCAGGCTCATGGAGCCCCCAAAAATGTTAAACAGTTGAGGCAGCTCGTCGAGACTGTACTTACGTAGGAAATTCCCCACCCGCGTTATCCGGGGATCGTCTCTAATTTTGAACAGAAGCCCTTGGCCTTCATTGAGTTCTTGCAGTTGAGCGAGGCGGGCCTCAGCATCGACGACCATCGAGCGGAATTTGAGCATTTGAAAATGCTCACCCTCCATGCCAACACGATCCTGTCTGAAAAGGACCGGCCCCTTGCTATCCATCTTCACAAGCGCAGCGACAATCAGCATGACGGGTGCTGCCAGAACGATCAGGAGGGCTGAAACAACTACGTCGAAGAGGCGTTTGGCCACGCGCTGCCCGCCCTCAAGGCTCGGAGTAGTCACATGGATTAGAGGCAGTCCAGCCACTTGCTGTGTATGGATTCTGGGTCCAGCAATATCTGTGAGCGCTGGAGCCATAATTAGACCCACGTTGCGGGAAGCGAGCTCCCAGCCAAGATGGCGAAGGGTTTGCGGATGGAGCTGGACTCCAGCTGATACGGCGACAGCATCGGCCTTACATTCATCAATTGCCGCCAGCACCGAAGCGGTGTCGGTTCGATGTCCCAAAATGGGAAGCCCCGAAGACTCCTCCGAGAGCATTTTTTCAGATACCCCTGGGGTGTAGGCGGCTATGGGAAGGTAGCCCGCGTGTTTTGCGCTGTGTAATGAAGCCGCGAGGTGCGCCACGGCGCTAGGGCCGCCCAGAAGCAGAAGCCTCGACATGCTGGCGCCCCTTTGGCGTGCCACGCTCAGATGCTGACGAAGAAGCCAACGAGCAAGAAGAAGACCGAGCAATCCCACGGGTAAAGCGATACCCACGTATCCGCGAGCAGTCTCAATTCGGAATACATAGGAAATGATCGCAACCAGCCCAAATAACCAAAGCGACGCGGCTGCCACACGTTTGTACTCGTCTGTGCCGGCACCGAGAATCCGGCTTTGCCTGCTGCTCCAAGCCCCAAGCATGAACCACCACACAACTGCTAAGACAACTGAAAGCCAGACATAGTTGAACTCTTGCCCAGATACGACAAAGTTAGGCTCGAAGCCGAACCTGATCACATAGGCGCCAGCAACGGCCCAGATGATCACGAACGCGTCGACCACCCTTAATATGCGCGAAGTGCGCTGCCGCCAGTCGGAATCGGTGCCCAATGACTTTCCCCATGACATAGATGATTGCGATACGACCGGAGGTCTCAGTGGAAAGGATACAGCCGGGCCATCCGACGGCAAGAATGTTGCTTTTGAGGTCTATGTGACTACTGCGACAGCAGATAGCGCCGTCAGTCGCCACCAGCACCTAGGAAACCGCGGCTCAACACGTAGAGAGACGGCACGCAACACGTAGATGGACGATAGGCCGATCAAAGTAAGATTGCCTCAGCGTCGCTTTGGCTCGCGATCGTCCCTGAGCGGGTGTAACCCTCATCGGGTCGCCGCTTAACGCGCGATCGCTCTCAAATAGAACCGCTAGTCCTGGGACCGGCCAGGCGTTGGACTTGCAGTTAAACCACTCAAAAAACGGGGGAGTTTTGGAAAAAGAACGTGCGATGGGCCGCGCGCAGTCAGTGGCAATCATCGGTACCAGGGGTTATCCGAGCTATTACGGCGGATTTGAAACTGCTGTCCGCAAACTGGCGCCATATTTGGTGGATGCCGGTTGGGACACGACGGTTTATGGGCGTCCGGGCTCAACTCGCCAGGATGATCTTGACCGTGATCTTCGAGTTCGCTGCGTGCAGACTAGAGGCCTAGAAACGAAGTCTTTAAGTACCCTCTCTTACGGTCTAACAGCGATCATGCATGCCGTCCGTTCAAAACCTGATGTCGCTCTCATCATGAACGTTGCCAATGGTTTCTGGCTTCCACTGCTACGGCTGCGGGGCATTCCGACTGTCGTCAATGTGGATGGAATTGAATGGGAGCGGGCCAAATGGGGCAGGTTAGCCAAAGCCGTCTTTCGCATGGGGGCACGGCTCACGGCCCGTTTCGGAGACACGCTAGTTGCTGATTCTGTCGAGATTGCACGACGATGGAAGACCGACTTCGGCAGAGATTCAGTGTTCATCCCTTATGGAGGAGAAACGCCGGAACAGCTCCCTCTGCAGGATGGCTTGGCGCGTAGACAGTACGTGCTGGTGGTTGCACGCTTTGTGCCCGAGAACACCATCCCCGAGTTTTTTGAGGCGGTAGAACGTATCGCGAGGAACCACGCTGTGGTGATAGTGGGCTCGTCGGGGTATGGAGGCGAGCTGGATGAAGCAGCATCTGCCCTAGACAAGGCACATGAAAATGTATCTTGGTTGGGCCACCTCAGCGACGATCGCAAGTTGCTCTCCCTGTGGCAGAATGCAGGCGTCTACTTCCACGGCCATAGTGTCGGAGGCACAAACCCCGCGCTCGTTCAGGCCATGGCTTGCGGTGCCCCAATCGTGGCTCGAGACACGGTCTACAACAGAGAGGTTCTGGGCGACGCCACGCATCTCACGTCACCAACACCTTCAGACATTGCCGAAGCTATAGAGAAGTTGATGTCGGATAGGGAAGCTCAAGAAATAGCCAGCCAGAAGGCGCTCCAAAGGTCGGCTGAAATTTATACATGGGATTCAGTATGCGCATCTTATGAACGTGGAATTTCGGAAAGCATCGGCCGTAAATCGCGGCTTCGTTCTTCGGCCGCGAAGGGTTAGCGATGCATCCCAACGTAGCCGCCGTTGTCGTGCACCATAGAAGTTATGAGACCGTCACCGAATCGGTTGACCGACTCCTGTCCGAAGGGATCAACGCCGAGAACTTGATCGTAGTGGACAACAGCGAGGAGCCAGAAAGACGTCATGACCTGGAAGCATCGCTGCCGGCCAACGTCGTAGTCCTGTTCGTCGAAAACAAGGGATATGGCGCAGCGGTAAACACTGGGCTCGATTATTTTGCCGGAAGTGCTCGGCCTGTCCCGGACTTTTTCCTAGTGGCCACTCACGAAACGAATCCAAGGCCCGGTGCAGTGGGGGAATTGCTTACAGCAATGGTCGACCCTAGGGTTGCTGTCGCTGGGCCCACCCTCGTTTCAGGTAATGAATCCGAATTCGTGTGGTCGGCTGGCGGGTACATGTCAGCAGTGACGCGGGTGCCCTCTCACTATCATCACCGGGCTAGCCTTCAAGTGCTCCATGGAGCGGAAGTTCCTGAAGAGCGCGACTGGCTAGATGGGGCATTCTTGTTGTACCGATGGAAAGACATCATCGAGCACAGAGTTGACGAGTCATTCTTTCTGTACATGGAGGAAACGGACCTGCACTTGAGACTAGCAAAGGCTGGCCATCGGATCCTCTGGGTTCCTCAAGCTCGAGTGTGGCAGGACTCCAACGGGATTCCGCCGTACTTTCTAGCCAGGAACTTGCGACTCCTTTTCAAGAGGCATGAGTCCCCTCTTCACTTGCTTGCTGTCGTCCCAGCCGTGGTCACTAAGAGGGTCCTTGGTGACGTTGTGAAACGTAGAACGCTTTCGACGGTCTTACCGTCCGCTAAGGGTCTGCTGGCTACATTGCCTGAGACTGGAAACACTTCGAATCAGCGCAGTCTCATGGTTCTCAACCCTTTGGGTGCGGCGCTTAAGCACTACGAGACTGAAGTCCTGAGCGTGGTGGGAGACACCGGCCGCCTTTGTGCGACGCACACAATACTAGAGCCGTCAGCGAGTGGAAAATCGCCATTTAGCTGGCTTTTTAACTATATTCGAGCCCTCGTGTCGGTCCGTAAAAGCAGCAAGTTTCAGGAACTGCTTGTTCTTTGGCCGGTACTGGGCTATTGGGACATCGTTATTTTTAGGCTTCTGGGGATAAGACGAGCGAGGCTGATCATGCACGATCCGCGCCCCCTAGTTAAGGCCAGAGGTTACTCGAGAGTGGCACGCTTCCTTGCGTCCAAATTGAAAGGCTCCACGGTATTAGTAGCTCAAAGCCCAAGGGCTGCGAGGGTCTTGGAGTCGGATGCTCCTCAACTTCCCGTCGAACTCTTGCCACACCCGATGCTTGTACCCATCCCTGAAGCGAACACCGAAAGACGCGCTGTGCCGCTGATCCGCGTGTTGGGGCAGTATAAACGAGACCGCGACTTGCAAGCCCTCAGAGTTATCGGCATCGATCTTGGCGGCTCAGCACAATTGCAGATCCAGGGCAGAGGATGGCCTGCAGTCGAAGGATGGGACGTAATAGAAGGGTTCGTTCCTGAAGACCAGCTTGTGACGATGTTTGCTAAAAGCGATGCGTTAGTAATTCCATACAAGAACTTCTACCAAAGCGGTATTGCAATTCGGGCACTAGAAGCCGGTGTCCCTTTTGTAGGACCTAGGGACAGCGTTCTGGCGGATGTCTTGGGGTCCGAATCTAGGTTACTTGTTTCAGACGATAACCCATCGCTTTGGACAGAAGCACTT
Organism: Paenarthrobacter sp. NPDC091711; assembly: GCF_044756605.1. Lineage (NCBI taxonomy): Bacteria > Bacillati > Actinomycetota > Actinomycetes > Micrococcales > Micrococcaceae > Paenarthrobacter > Paenarthrobacter sp. NPDC091711. Next base: position 376,327 of record NZ_JBIVTF010000002.1, on the reverse strand, counting down.
CAATTCGCTGTCACAGATGAAGGTAAAGCCGAAGCCGAGAGGGCAGCATTTCGATGGCGAGAGCTTAGCGTCACGGCATGGTCAAAGTTATTTGGCGAAAGTTAGAACCGCAGCACACGTCGACGAGGTCCGATGGATGTCCCCCTCTTCGCAATTGTAAAAATCCTCAAGAGCTGGGACGGCCGCACCTGTGGTCGTCCCAGCTTCACTGTGAGAGTGTGAAGGCTTCTATTCTGTGCAACTACCTCATAAGCTCGTGCAGAAACTCTAATAGTGGAGGCGCAGTCGCAAGGACAGCGAAGCTATTTCCGGGCCTTTGCTGTTCAAGCTTTAAGTTAGGGCCGCACTATTTTTCTTAGAGACTCGGCCATCGAGTCTGTGGTATGAAGAGCCATGACTCTATCGCTTCCCCTGCGGCCCATTCTTGCGGCCATTTCTGGAGAGTCGAGAAGGCTGAGAACGCCTTCGGCCATACCACTGGAATCACCGCACCGATAAAGAAGCCCTGTAACCCCGTCTTCGACGTAGTCGCGCATACCAGGCGTGTCAGACATAACCACCGGGCGACCGGTCGCCATGCTTTCAAGCGCCACGGTCATCCCGGAAACATGAACATTGGGTCTGGTCGCGACGGCAACGACCGAAGCGCGTCTATAGTAATCCCGCAACTGGCGATGGGAAACGGTATCGATAAGCTGGACGCCAGTTGGGGGCTTGAGGGAACTGCCGGTCTGAATGATGACCTCGGCGTCGGGCCGTAACCTAAGAACTTCTTCTGCAACAGCGAACAGTGTCTTGGGGTCTCGATCTCGGTCTCGACCGATGCTCAGTACTAGTGGGCGCTCGGGATACTCGCAGGGCGTGAAGAAGCGGTGATCAATCCCAAAACGAAGGAAATGAACAGGCGGTGCGGCCTTTCCTAGCCATTCCGTGATCATCTCGGTCTGAGGCTGACTCAGTGCCCACAGCCCATGCATCCGGGGTAGAAGAGACTTAAGCAACAGATCCTTGGCGCCTGTTTCCTTTGAAGCTATTCGGTCGGTCGCCCAAATAACGCCCGCAAACTTTTGGTGTGTGGGGCGTTCGACAATCAATCGGAGGGCCAGATCTTCGTCCCAAGCTAGTGACTTAGGTCCTGAATTCCCTTTGGGTGCCTTTCGGGAGGCGATAGTTTTTGCCAGGCCAAAAGGGTGGAGAGCCTTGGCTTCCACACTCTTGACTTCTAGCTCCGGTGACTGGGCAAGCTTATGCAGCCCATATGGCCAACGGTCGGGTACATCGCCTGCGGCATGTGCCTTTTGCCATGCGTCCACATCTCTGCCGGTAGGGTAGTAGATCTCTAGTTGAGTCATTGTCCGCGCCTTCCTGAAAACCGTCTTGATGTCCCTTTGCAGGATGGCCAAACGTCGTCGAATTCTTTAAGTTGCAACTATGACTCCAGTCGCAGTGAGCTCAGAATGCTTTTATACGACCAGAGCTTCCTCGAAAGGAATAAGGTCAGGAAAGTGAGAACAATGAATCCAAAGCTCGCGATGATGATGGACAAGCGGCCTTGCATGGCAAATATGAAAATGGCAGCCAGTAAGCCAACGAAGAGAACTGGAAGTGAAGGTCTGATTACTCGTTTGTGCCACATGTTCCCGGCTAGCCCGACAGTAGATTGAGCTCGAATAAGGTAGGCAAGCTCAATTATGGGAAGCGGAGCGGTCATTGCAAGCGTGACGCCGGTAATACCAAAATGCGGAAATAGCACTATTGAGAGGCCTGCATAGCAAATGAGCCAGGCAGTCTGATGCGGTAGGAAAGCACCTGGTCTCCCTGCTGCATCGGACGCAGGAATTAGCGGAATGTGAATCGCATTCAGGATAAGGCCAGCCAAAAGAATGCTAGCTGCATTTTGCACTTCCAATAGTGGTGCACCCTGACCCAGCCAAACTTCGAGCAGCAAGGGAAGGCTCAGTATCAAAAAGACGCACCCGGTCGCTGAAGTGATAAAGGCGACAAATAACAGGTCGTATAGGACGGTGCCGGCTTTGGCATGGTCTTTAACAAATAGTCGACTTAGCACTGGACGGAACGGGTCAGTTAGCCAGCCAATGATTTGGCGGACACTGCTGTATATACGAAAAGCTGCGTTAAAGTAAGTTACCTGAGCAGGAGACCCCATGTACCCAATGAGCAGCGTGCCACATTGAAGAATTGCAGCTCCCACCATTGAGACACTGAATGCGCCCACACTGTACCTAAACATGCGCTGCAGCTCAGACCTCGAGACATATTGCACCCGGATTCGAACCAAGTTCCGCTTTCGGACACCGACTAAGGAGGCGATTGTCGGTGCAACGAGCGCCAAGGTTTCGGCGATGGCTACGGCTCCAACCGATGGCGAAAAGGAACACGCCGCAAGAGTACCCAAAATCCTTATGGCGACACCAAAGATCTGGTTTCCTCGCTCTATGTGGAGAAATCCTGCCCCTGACAGGACTGAACTCATAGGCCGGAGGACCATAGATAGAACAAGTGCATACCCACAGCCGACGAGGATCACTAAATCGCCCTGGGGGATGCCTGTGGAGGTCCCTTGCGTGGAGATATAAACCCACGAGAGGATGCCAAATGCTACGGCGGCACCACCGGCGGCTACCACCGACCAGGCGTGCGCAGTCGAAGCGATGGCATCCGGCTTGGAGGACTCGTCACCACTACGTGACCGCGCCATGAAATGGACAACGGCGCTTCCTACACCAAGGTCGAGGTAGAAAAGGAAAGAGGCAATGGCCAAAATGACCAACCATACGCCGTAGTCTTCCGGGCCGACCGTTGCGATAATAAGTGGCAGGAGGAGAAGCGCAGCCAGTAGTGACGCGACTCCCGCCAATGCGCTAAAGGAGATGCCCTTGCCAGCGCTTCCAGTCGTTGCGGTTCGACGGCGAGGGCCGGATTTCATATTTCATCCAAAAGGGTCATTGGATCGCCGTGTTCGCTTGCTCGGTTGGATCGGGCTATCGTCGCCAGCAAGGCGAAGTGCCGATGGAGTGCATGGCTGCTGACCACTGAGATGGCACACTTTCTCATCAAAACGGAGCACGTTGTTCCTCTTACTTGCGCTGAATGCGCTGGACCGGCGGCTCAGTTCCTAGCACCCGGAAAGACAGAGGCCCTTCGAGGAGAATCGTTGGGCCGCGAGGTCCCACTATTTGTGGCAGCCATAGAGCCTCGGTCAGTGTCGCCGTCGACGGCATCGTAGGTGTGATAGCTGTAAGCGTATGCATCTGGGCCCTTAACCGGCAGCCTGTTCAGCACAATACCCAGAATGCTCGAGCCGACCAGTTGCAGAGAACTGAGTGACTTCTCCAAGTCCGTACGTCGGATCTTTTGCGAGCCCACGACGATTACAACCCCACCAACATGCTGTGACAGAACAGCAGCGTCAGTCACGGGTAGGAGTGGCGGGGCATCGATGATAACACTGTCAAATGTTTGTTCAAGCCGCGTCAGGAGATCCTTCATGGGGGCGGAACCAAGAAGCTCACTGGGATTGGGTGGTATCTGGCCAGACGTGAGAACGAACAGGTCCATCCCGCCCCAATGCTGAAGAAGCGAATCGACATCAGCTGAACCAACCAGCGCGGTGGTTAGCCCGGCATTTCGGTCCAGGCCGAGGTACTCATTGACCATGGGGCGGCGTAGATCAGCGTCAACGAGGCAGACTGATTGTCCGGACTCCGCCAACGCGATGGCGAGATTGGCTGCGGTGGTGCTTTTACCTTCGCCTGGGAGAGACGAGGTAACAAGGACGGTTTTTGCGTGACTCGACACGTTGGCAAATTGCAGATTGGTGCGCAGCTGACGGAATGACTCAGCGCGAGGGCTTTGGGGTGCGGCCTGAGTAAGCAGCGGCTTTCGTACGGCATCTTGATCGAATGCAATCCCGCCCAATAGCGGAGCATCGGTTACTGACTTAAGATCTGCCTCACCCACAATGCGGTTATCCAGCGTTGTTCGTAGCAGGGCGACACCAAGTCCGACGGCCAATCCGACCAACAGGCCGAGCAAGAGATTCATTTTGGTATTCGGAGCCGAAGGTGCCGAGGGTGCAATGGCCGGCTTAATGATAGAGAGACTGACTGGGGATGAGCCTCCCGTCTTCGGCTTCTCAAGATTGTCCACTGCCTTAATGAGGCTGTCCGCGACCGCTTGAGCAATCGCCGAGGCTTGGACAGGCGAACCATCATTCACAGAGATATTGATGAGAACAGTATTGGGATCGCTTGTGGTTTTGACCCGTTCAGCAAGATCCGCAGCGGTCACCGCTAGACCTAGTGAATCGATTGCCGGTTGCAGAACGACCGGCGAGCCCACCGTTTTTACGTAGGACTGAACCCTTGCTTGGCTAAAGGTGTTGCCTTGCTGAAGCTCTTGGACAGAACCGGAGCTCTGAATTGCTACGAAAAGTTGAGTGTCAGCCGTGTAAGTTGGCTTGCTCATCACGGATGCTGCGCCGCCGGCTAGGAGGCCAACGAGCGTCACGGCGACAATCAAGATCCATTGACGGCGAATGACGCGCATGTAGTCGCGTAGGTCCAAACCGGGTCCCCCTGTGTGCTTGGAGGCTACCGTTGGGCAACCCCCATGAACGGCAATATTCGTGTGGTTATTGCAATGATACCTGCCGACGTTATGTCGGAGGGCGTGTGACCGTTGGAGTTACATCGCTTGACATGCGTTAGGAGGTCCTGGCATCTTCTCCCCGCCGGTCCATTTATCCAGCACTTGAATTGGGACGTGCAGTATTGCTCTACTTTTGAACATCGGATTTCAGCAGGGACCCCAAGCGGTGCCTTGCAGGCACGGGATCGTATCCAGTACCGCGCAGTTTGGCCAGATCCAGTGTGCTTTTGCGTGGTCGTGGGGCGGCGGGTTTGCCACGGAAGTATTCTTCAGTTGAAGCCCCACTGACGTCTGTAGCGGAGGCGCCAACTAGCGCATACACCTCCGCTGCTATTTCCGCCCAAGACTGAGACGCACCAGAATTGCTCAAGTTGTAAGTACCGTAGGCGGGGGTGACTTTTAGAAGATGGCGGATGGTCGTTGCGATGTCTTGTGCAAATGTCAGGCGCCCGACCTGATCGTTGACCACTGTCGGCTTCACCCCATCTGCCGCCAGTCCAGCCATAGTGGTGACGAAGTTCTTGCCATCGCCGATAACCCAACTTGCGCGGACAATATAGTGCTTGGGCACGACGCTCACCACGGCATCTCCAGCCGCTTTAGTCTGTCCGTAGACGCCAAGCGGCGAGAACGGCTCTTCTTCAGTGTGTGTTTCCTCAGTGCCGTCGAATACATAATCGGACGAGACGTGCACCAGGGTTAAGTCGTGTTCGACGGCGAGCTGAGCCAGCCGTGCTACGCCGGCAACATTGGTTTGCCAAGCGGCTCTGCGGCCGTAAGCAGTTTCTGCGGCATCAACTGCCGTGTACGCGGCCGCGTTGATGAGGGTGTCGTAGTTCTTCCAATTGCGAGAAGCGAAGGCTTCCTTCGAGTCGAGGTCGAATTCGGCTCGTCCGGCAAACTCTACGGATAGGTCATCTTTGTACGCTTCGCGAAGTGCCTTACCGAGTTGTCCGTTGGCGCCCAAGACCAAGGTCATGCGTGGTGGCATTGGAATGACTTGTGAGAGACGTGGGTGAGCTTTGTCTTTGTCGGAGAGCTCGGCCTGGGAAAGGGGGATAGGCCACTGAATAGCGGCGGTCTCGTCTGCCAGGTTCAGGAATGTATATTGCCCTTGGGCATCTGCACTCCAGTGATCATTTACCAAGTAGGTGTAGGCGGTGTTGTCTTCGAGAGTCTGGAAAGCGTTGCCGACTCCTCGAGGGATGAAGATCGCTTGGCTTGCATCCAAAGTGGCGGTAAAGACGTTTCCAAACGTGGGTCCCTGCCTGAGGTCGACCCAAGCGCCGAAGATTTTACCGGTAGCAACCGAGATGAACTTATCCCACGGCTCCGCATGGATGCCGCGGGTTGTTCCGGCTTTTTCGTTGAAGGAGACGTTGTTCTGGACAGGCTTGAAGTCCGGGAGGGCAACCGCCAGCATCTTCTCGCGCTGCCAGTTCTCTTTGAACCATCCACGGTTGTCACCGTGGACGGGCAGGTCAAAGAGCACTACTCCGGGAATAGGTGTTTCTGTTGCGGTCAACGGCTTCGAGAACTCGATCGACATACTACTGACCCTGCTTCGTGTACTTGGCCTCGGTCTGGGCCTTCTGCGGGCGCCACCATGCTTCGTTGTCGCGGTACCACTCAATGGTGTTCTTAATTCCAGCGTCAAAGTTGGAGAACTCAGGACTCCAGCCCAACTCCGTGCGCAACTTCGAGGAATCGATTGCGTATCGGAGGTCATGGCCCGGACGGTCCACGACGTGGTCATACGCTTCACGGCTTTGACCCATGTGCTCAAGGATCAGTTCGACTACGTCTTTGTTGTTCTTTTCACCGTCGGCTCCGATGAGGTAGGTCTCACCGATGCGGCCCTTCTCGATGATGGCCAACACTGCAGAGGAGTGATCGTTGGCGTGGATCCAGTCTCGGACGTTTTCGCCCTTGCCGTAGAGCTTGGGTCGCAGTCCGTCGATGACGTTTGTGATCTGGCGAGGGATGAACTTTTCAACATGCTGGTAAGGCCCATAGTTGTTCGAGCAGTTGCTGATTGTGGCCTGCAGCCCAAATGAACGTACCCACGCCCGTACCAAAAGGTCTGAGCCCGCTTTAGTTGACGAGTAAGGACTGGAGGGATTGTACGGAGTGTTCTCCGTGAAGCGCTCCGGATCATCAAGCTCCAGATCTCCGTACACCTCGTCAGTCGAAACATGGTGGAAGCGCCTGTTGTGCTTGCGTGCAGCTTCGATCAGGGTGTAAGTCCCGATGATGTTCGTGTCGAGAAAAGGGCGCGGGTCGTGCAACGAGTTATCGTTGTGCGATTCAGCAGCGTAGTGAACTACTACGTCGTGCGTTGCGACCAGGCCTTCGACAACCTCTGCGTCCGCAATGTCACCCTGAACCAGCTTGACGCGGTTGCTGGGGAGCCCGGCGAGCGACTCTACATTCCCTGCATAGGTCAGCTTGTCAAGCACAGTGACACTGTGATCCGTGTTTTCAACTATAAAGTGAACAAAGTTTGAACCAATGAAGCCGGCGCCGCCGGTTACGAGTATCTGCCCCATGACGCATAACCTTACGGGTTTGCGGATGCCCATACGAACACGGAATGATCTGTTCATGCGAGGAATCATCTTGGCTGGGGGAACTGGATCGCGTCTGCACCCGATCACCCTCGGCATCAGCAAGCAACTTGTCCCGGTCTACGACAAGCCAATGATCTATTACCCTTTGTCGACGCTGATTCTGGCTGGCATTCGCGACATCCTTATCATCACAACTCCTCATGATGCGGAGCAATTCCAGCGTCTCTTGGGTGATGGTTCCCGCTTCGGTGTGAACCTAAGTTACGTGCAGCAGCCGTCGCCTGATGGCTTGGCGCAGGCGTTCACCTTAGGAGCAGATCATATTGGTGGCGATACGGTTGCCCTGGTCCTAGGCGATAATATTTTCTACGGACAGGGTATGGGTACTCAACTGCGCCGTTACGCTGACGTCGACGGCGGCGCGGTCTTTGGCTATTGGGTCAAGGACCCCAAGGCATATGGTGTGGTCGAGTTCGACCAAGACGGCCGCGCCATCTCGCTACAGGAAAAACCCGAGAACCCTCGCAGCAATTACGCCGTTCCCGGTCTCTACTTCTACGACAACGACGTCGTTGAGATTGCCCGGAACCTTAAGCCATCCGATCGTGGTGAGCTTGAGATCACCGACGTCAACAAGACCTATTTGGAGCGAGGCAAACTCCAAGTTGAAGTGTTGCGTAGGGGGACGGCATGGCTGGACACCGGGACCTTCGAGGATCTCAGCGATGCGTCGAACTTCATTCGAACTGTTGAGAACCGGCAGGGCTTGAAGGTCGGCGCCCCTGAAGAGATTGCTTGGCGTTCGGGTTTCCTCACAGATGATGAACTGCGTGAGCGGGCCGAGCCTTTGGTAAAGAGCGGTTACGGCTCGTATTTACTCGGTCTCTTGGAGTCCGCTCAACCTGATCTCACCGTGGCGGGTCGCATCTGAGTTAGAAACGATCACCAACTGAGCTGGAGAACACGGCCTCACTCCGATTCCCGGTAGACCGCTTGGCTAGAATGCCATCAGCTGCGCCTGGGGAACGATTCTCAGTCTCGAAGGATGATTGACCCTGCAGGGGCATCCAAGTAGTGCGCTGAAATTAAACGAGTACCGACTACTCGGGTTTAAGGTTCTGAAGGTATCTAGCCTCGAAGGATGAACTCTTTATTGGATCCCGGTTCTCGGCGTTCAGGCGAGCCTGGTAAGCGCAGAGAACAACTTGCCGATGCAGGCGCTACGGCGCTTTCCATTGCGGCGGCGCTGGTCGTGCTCCCGGTGATTGCTGTTGACGAAGTTGTTCGCGCAGTTTGGCCAATGAGAGGTGAGCGCCGCGTCCACAGGAATGAAGAGACTCCTCTGGGCGTGTACTACGACTAGCAGAGTTATTTCTGCTCAGCAGCATGGATATTTTGCGACGTTACGGACCGTTCGCTCTGTTACGCACGGCTCCTGATGGAGTCAGGTTGACCGACTACGATTGATGCATGACTGTTGGGGCGCTGGAGCAGATCCAGATTGAAACAATGACCGTGCTCTCGAAGTTGTTTACGGCGGGGCAGAACGTAGCCCTAGTGGACTTTCCAAACCACGAAAATGCAGGCGACTCACTCATTTACTTAGGAGAGTTGGCCTATCTTGCGCGCCTCGGTTTGCAAACCGGCTACGTAGCGGACCACAGCAGGTACAACCCGGATCACCTTAGACGACTCGTACCTTCTGGCCCCATCCTGCTACATGGCGGAGGAAACTTTGGGGACCGCTGGACGGACTTTCAAGATTTCCGCGAACGCGTTATTTCTGACTTTCCCGATAGGGAGATTATTCAACTCCCGCAGGGCATAGAGTTCAGCGAGGGCCCGGCCCTCCAGAAGGCGCAGCTCGTACTCGGAGCCCATCCTGCCCTTACGTTGCTCATACGCGATCACGCGAGCGTCGCACGGACCAAGGAGCTGTTCCCGTCCGCGAAGGTCCTCTTCTGCCCCGACATGGCCCTCGGCTACGGCAAGGTTGAGACCGTGCCCGCGCCCGAGGTTCGGCTGCTCATTCTCCAGCGCCGGGATTCCGAGTCGGCAAACGCTGGAAATCCGATTACTGCTCGCAACTCAGACAGTCACACGGAAACAGATTGGGGTCTCACCGGACTCTGGAAGCTTCAGGCTCGTGTGTTGAAGGTACCGGGCGCCATTCTGAAACGGCTTCCCAAGCTGGCAGTGCCTTTCCACGGCATTCAGCAGCGGTGTTACCTCGCGCAGGCTCAACTCAACGTAAAGCACGCCATTTCGATCCTCGGCAGTGGCGAATTGGTTGCCACTAATAGGCTTCACGCGACGGTACTGACAGTCCTGATGGGGCGCCCGGTTATAGCGCTGGACAACGCGAACGGGAAAATCTCGGCGATTATTAGGGATTACCTAGGCCGTCTGAGCGGTGTTTACTACGCGTCGAGCGTCGATGAGGCTCACCTGCTGATCGCCGAGCACCTGGACGCGAAGGTCTCAGCTTAAACCGCTCGCTCCATCCCAAACTCCTCCACCCGGCGCCCCACGCCCAGCAGCTCGGCAATCGCCGCGATCGTGCGCTCTGACGCCAGCCCATCTCCATAAGGATTCACGGCATTCGCCATGGCCTCGAAGTGCTCAGCATCGTGAAGCAGCCGGCTCACCTCGGTCACTATCCGCTCCTCGTCCGTGCCGATCAGTGCTACGGTGCCGGCTTCCACGGCTTCGGGCCGTTCGGTGTTGTCACGCATCACCAGCACGGGCTTGCCCAGACTGGGTGCTTCTTCCTGAACTCCGCCGGAGTCCGTGAGGACGATGTGGGCTAGGGAGAGCATGCGGGTGAACTCGCCATAGGCCAGGGGCTCGGTAACCACCACGTTCGCCTTGCCCTCCAAAGAGGGAAGCACGGCTTCACGGACCACGGGGTTCTTGTGGGCGGGAAGGACGATGACCAGATCCGGCTCGGCGTCGGCAATCCGGGCGAGGGCCCGGCCGACTCCGCGCATGGCGTCGCCCTGGTTCTCGCGGCGGTGCGTGGTCACCAGAAGAATGCGGCGACCACTGGAAGCAAGGGATTCCAGCTGCGGATCGGAGAACGGGACCTGCTTATCCACGGTGGTCAGCAGCGCATCAATCACCGAGTTACCGGTGACTACGATGTTCTCCGCAGCCACGTCCTCGGCCAGGAGGTTCGCCCGGCTGGTGCTGGTGGGCGCCAGGTGCAGGGATGCGATCTGGCTGGTGATTTTGCGGTTCGCCTCTTCCGGGAACGGCGACAGCAGGTTGCCGCTGCGGAGTCCCGCTTCAACGTGGATGACCGGAATGCCGTGATAGAAAGCGGCGATGGCACCGGCGGTGGAAGTAGTGGTGTCGCCCTGGACGATCACCGCGTCCGGCTTGGAAACAGCGAACAACGTATCGAGCCCGCTCATGGTGCGGGTCATGATGTCCGTGAGGGACTGCCCGGGCTGAAGAATGTTGAGGTCGTGGTCCGGTGTGATACCGAAGAGTTCGTTGACCTGGTCCAGCATTTCCCTGTGCTGCCCGGTGACAGTGACCACGCACTCAAAGAGGTCCGATTCCATCAATGCCCGCACAATAGGGGCCATTTTGATGGCTTCCGGGCGGGTACCAAAAATAGGCATGATGGTGTGCACGTTTTCCCCCAAATGACCGGCCCCGGAAGGCACTCGAAACTAGTGCAATCCTATCCGTTCACAAGCCGCCAAAAGTGCGCAGAACACTTAGCATTCGGGCCGCAACCACACATCAAACAGCCCGCCGGTTTCCACCACGAACCTCCACAGCCAGCCAGCGGGGGAGAGGTCCGGTTCGGTACCCACCATGTGCACATCAGCGGCGATGCACTGCTTCATGAGGGTGCCGGCCCGCTGGAGGTGATAATCGGACGTCACCACGGTCACCGATGTCCATCCTCGTTCCACGGCGAGGTCCCGGAGCCGGGCGGCCTCGCCCCTGGTGTTCAGCGGATCCGGACGGAAGCAGTCAAGGTGAGGGTCGCCGTCGTGCGCTTCACAAAACTCGTCCGAACCGGCGTTGGCCGGCAGCCCAGTGGTGATAACCACCAAATCCTTGATGCCCAACTGTTCCCGCAAGGCGAGGCCCACCGGGAGTCGTTCACTGCTCATGCCGCCCAGGACCACAATGGCGTCGGTCCGCTGGGGAGTGGCGTGAGGCGGGTTGTGAAAGAGCTGGAAAGCAGCAATTAGCCACAGGACACCCGCCAGGACGCTAGCCGCCAGCGTCCAGGTGAGCTTTCGTTTGAACGTCACCGGGTGTCTACGTCCTCGAACACCAGGAAGGTTTGGGTATCCAGGATGCCGTCCATGGACTGGAGCTGATCGAAGATGACGCGGCGCAGGTGGATGTTGTCTGTGGCGCGGACCAGAAGGATGACGTCGAAGTCGCCGCCCACCAAAGCGATGTGATGGATCTCCGGGATGGCCCGCAGCTGTTCCTTCAACTCGCGCCAGGAGTGCTGCTGAACCTTCAACGTCACGTACGCCGAGGAACGCAGGCCCGCCTTGATGGGATCCACCAGTGCCGTGAACTTGGTCAGCACGCCCTCACCCGTGAGCCGGGCGATCCGGGAGTAGGCATGGGCGCGGCTGATGTGGACGTTCTCCGCCACCTGCGTGATGGACATCCGCCCATCGGTGGTCAGCTCGCGGATGATGTCCCGGTCAACACTGTCCAGCGGTACGGCGGTCTGCTCCGCCTCGGCCTCGCTCACTGGCTCTCCAATTCGTCTACAGCACAGGCACGTTACCCAGCTCACAATTGCAATTCGTCTTTCAGAGTACCCAGTTTAGGCAATGGCTTCCATGATTTGGCCGAAAGCTGGATACGAAACAAGCCCGGGGAACATACTGGAAGCACATAGTGGCTAGAGAAGGACGGACCAATGACGATCCACGCAGATCACTCTGCGCCGGAAACGGCGGTAGAGGACCAAGCTGCTGACGTTCGGACAAAATTCGGCATCAGCGTTGAGGACTACATGCTCCCCGCCCGGCACCAGATCCAAATGGTGAACCCGGACGGCACCCTCCGCTCCCATGACGAGCAAGGCACCGAGCCCGGCCACGAGTACCCCACCCCCGGCGATGCTGAACTGATGGCCGCGTACGAGCAGCTCGTGGTCGGGCGTCGCGTCAACGATCAGAACTCTGCGCTGGTCCGGCAGGGCCGCATGGCCGTCTACCCCTCAAGCCACGGCCAGGAAGCCTGCCAGGTTGCAGCTGCCATGTGCCTCAGCGAAGGTGACTGGCTGTTCCCCACCTACCGTGACGCCGTCGCCGTCATGACCCGCGGGGTGGACCCCGTTGAGGTGATGACCATCTTCCGCGGCGACTGGCACGGCGGATACGACCCCACCGAGCACAATGTGGGCATCCAATGCACCCCGCTCACCACCCAGCTGCTTCACGCTGTGGGCGTTGCCCACGCTGCCAAGCTGCGCGGCGAAAACACCGTGGTGATGGCCATGTGCGGCGACGGCGCCACCAGCGAAGGCGACTTCCACGAAGCCCTGAACTTCGCCGCAGTCTTCCACCTGCCCGTCATCTTCTTCGTCCAGAACAACAAATACGCCATCTCCGTACCGCTCAGCCACCAGTCCGTGGCACCGTCGCTGGCACACAAGGCTGTTGGCTACGGCATGGCCGGTGAGCGCGTTGACGGTAACGACCTCGTGGCGCTGCTCGCCGTGATGGACCGGGCCGTGAAGCTGGCCCGCGCCGGCTCCGGGCCACTCCTGATCGAGGCCCACACCTACCGCATGCAGGCCCACACCAACGCCGACGACGCCACCCGCTACCGCCCGGACAGCGAAGTCGCCGAATGGCAGGCCAAAGATCCGCTGGCTCGCATGAAGTCGTACCTCACGGACAAGGGGCTGCTGGATTCCTCTGCAAGTGAGCGGATCGCCTCGCACGCTGAAGCGGTTGCTACCCAACTCCGCGAAGGCCTGGGCGAGGACGTCCCCGTCCAGCCGCTGGACCTCTTCAAGTACGTCTTCGCCAAGCAAACCCCGCAGTTGAAAGAACAGTCCGAGCTGCTCGCCAGCGAACTCGCACGAGAGGAGAGCGGAAAATGACCGTCACCACCACTGGCGCCACCGCCAACGTCAGCGCAGCCACCGCCAGCGCCGCCGCTTCCGCCGCGGCCACCGCCGAAGCCACCGGTCCGCAGAGCCTCACCATGGCCAAGGCGCTGAACACCGCCATGGCCGACGCTATGCGGGCCGACCCGTCCGTCCTGGTCTTCGGCGAAGACGTAGGAATGCTGGGCGGCGTCTTCCGCATCACCGACGGCCTCATGGCCGAATTCGGCGAACAACGCTGCTTCGACACCCCGCTGGCCGAATCCGGAATCGTGGGCATGGCCGTGGGCATGGCCATCAATGGCATGCGCCCCGTCATCGAAATGCAGTTCGACGCCTTCGCCTACCCGGCCTTCGAACAGATCGTCAGCCACGTAGCCAAAATGCACAACCGCACCAAGGGCAAACTCAAAATGCCCATGGTCATCCGTGTTCCCTACGCCGGCGGCATCGGGGGAGTGGAGCACCACTGCGACTCCTCCGAGTCCTACTACGCCCACACCGCCGGCCTCAAGGTCTACACCCCGGCCACAGTTGCCGACGGTTACCGCATGCTCCGCGAAGCAATCGACTCCGATGACCCCGTCATGTTCATGGAACCCAAGAAGCTCTACTGGTCCAAGGACCAGGTTGACTTGGGTGCCTTGCGAGCAGAGCACGACGCCGGCACCTCCACCGAGGGCCGCGCAGCTGTTGCCCGTCCCGGCACGGACGCGACGCTCATCGCCTACGGGCCGTCCGTCCCCACCGCGCTGGCCGCTGCAGCCGCCGCCGCCGAAGAGGGCCGGTCCCTGGAAGTCATCGACGTCCGCACCCTCGTCCCCTTCGACGACGAGACCGTCTGCGCGTCCGTGCGCAAGACGGGACGCGCCGTCGTGATCGCCGAAGCCCACGGGTTCGCCTCCGTGTCCTCCGAGATCGTGGCCCGAGTCCAGGAACGCGCATTCCACTACCTCGCCGCGCCTATCCTTCGCGTGACCGGCTTCGACGTCCCCTTCCCGTCTCCCAAGCTGGAGCACTACTACCTGCCAAGCGTCGACCGTATCCTCGACGCCGTCGACGACCTTCAATGGGAGGACTGACCATGAGCTCAGATATGCAGGTCTTCAAACTGCCCGATCTTGGGGAAGGCCTCACCGAGGCCGAACTGGTGAACTGGCTCGTTGCCGTGGGCGACGAGATTGTGGTTGACCAGCCCATCGCCGAGGTTGAAACCGCCAAGTCCATGGTTGAGGTGCCCTCGCCTTACGCCGGCACCGTTGCCGAGCTGCACGGTGAAGCCGGTCAAACGCTCGACGTCGGCAAGCCGCTGATCTCGATCGCCCGCGTGGGTTCTTCTGCTGGTTCGCCCGCTGCCGCTCCTGTTGCTGCTCCGGCTGGGTCTGTGGATCCTTCGCCGGTGTCCTCCGGACTAGACGTTTCGTCCGCCGTGGAAGCTGCTGCCGAGACGTACCGGACCGAGGAAAAGGCGGGCTCAGGCAACGTGCTCATTGGGTATGGAACGCCCGGGGGAGCCACCGGTGGCCGGACCCGACCGCGGAAGGCGAGTGTTTCTATTGCTTCTTCGGTTGTTGAGCCTGCTGCTGTGCCTGCAGTTGAGCCGGCTGCTGTGCCGGTGATGGAGCCGGCTGTGGCGGGGACGCGTATCCCCGGCAAGCTCAGTGCCGTCATCTCGCCGCTCGTCCGCAAGATGGCACGCGACCACGGGGTTTCCCTCGAAGCGATTGAAGGTTCGGGTGCCAGCGGGCTGATCATGCGCAGGGATGTGGAAGCGGCTATCACTCTGCCTGCTACACGTGAACCTGCTCCTGCTCCTGCTGCTTCTCCTGTCTCTGCTCCCGATGCTGCTTCTGCTGATGCGGGTGCCGTTGATAACCGGACTGGCCTGGCCGTCTCGGCTCGGACACCTGTTCGCGGGGTCCGCAAGGCCGTGGCCGCGAACATGACCCGCAGCCGTTCGGAGATCCCCGAAGCAACTGTTTGGGTGGACGTGGACGCCACCGCATTGCTGGAGATGCGGGCCGAGCTCAAGAAGCGCGCACCGCACGATACTCCTGGTCTGTTGGCCTTCATCGCTCGTTTTGTCACGGCTGGGTTAAAAAAGTACCCGGCCCTGAACACCCGCTTTGAAACTGCTGCGGACGGCTCGCAGGAGATCGTCGGGTTCGACGGCATCAACCTCGGCTTCGCCGCCCAGACTGACCGAGGACTCGTGGTCCCGTCCGTGCGCAACGCCCATGAGATGAGTGCCCGTGAACTGGACGCAGAGATCCGCCGACTGACCGCCGTCGCACGTGACGGAAAGGCGACCCCCACGGAACTGGGCTCGGGCACTTTCACGCTGAACAACTATGGCGTGTTCGGTGTGGACGGCTCCGCCGCGATCATCAACTACCCCGAGGTTGCGATGCTGGGCGTGGGCCGCATCATCGACAAGCCCTGGGTGGTCAACGGTGAGCTGGCCGTCCGCAAAGTCACCGAACTGACCCTCGCCTTCGACCACCGCGTGTGCGACGGCGAAACCGCGGCCGGCTTCCTCCGGTACGTCGCCGACGCAATCGAGAACCCAGGCGGCGCGCTCGCGGACATGTAACCCTCTCTCACTTCCCTCGGGCTTGAGCCGGACGGTCTCTCACTTCCCTCGGGTTTGAGTCGGACGGTCTCTCACTTCCCGTTCCTGCAGCTAACAATGGAGACCACGAAACCTTCGGGTTCGTGGTCTCTGCTGTGTAGGACTCGGAAGGTTGCGGCTGCACCACTAAATTACTCAGCGGCTCGCCGGGAGAGCCATAGGCAGCACATGCGGGCGTTGAGTAGTCTCAAGGTTCTTGTGTATTTGGGGGTACCTCGTTGGATGTAAAAGTTGTCTCAGGCCTAAGTGCCCATAGTTTCGAACACTTGTGTGTTGTCCTTGCGGCAGACATCGCCAAGCATCACGTTGGAATCCAAGGGGCCCGACCCATACGCGCCATGGGCCAGTCCCATGACGGCGGGATTGAAGCGAAGGCCGGAGTTCCCGGGCGGAGAATTCTAGGCGTGCAAGCGAAGGCATACGCATCTGCTTCGAGTGAACGCAGCAGTGTCCTTCACTCTCTGCGGACCCTGCTGAAAACCCCTGACCATTCGGACGTCACAGACTTCGCTTGGTGTACTCGGGGTCCAGCTACAGTCGCGGCATCCAACGACCTCAAGGTCACCGAGGACGAACTTAAGAAGGTCGTCAAGGCCAGTGGTCGGAGCATCAGGATTCATGCTCTATCCGCTGCGGACATTGCAACCGTGCTCTCTCACCGGCCGCCCCTCTTGAGCTGGTTGACCACGGGGCAGTCATTGAGTGCCCAAGCTCTAAATGCTGCGTCAATGGACACAATTGAGTTGGCGCTCCATAGGCAACCTGGTACGAGCCAACTTGCACTCGACTTTCCCTCTTCCCTTGACCCCTTTCTCCATCATGTGGCGCAGCAGAACCTTTCCGCGATGGTTGCCGAAGTCTCCGAGCTTGCACGCGAACTATCAAATCGGGCAAAGGGTCGTGTATTGAAGCATGTAACCGAGGCCCGGGCTATTGAGGAACGTATCGCACTGACGCTTTCAGAGCTCGATTCTGCTTCCCCGCATAGCTTCCACGATGTCATTGGTTCTTCTGACGTTATAGCTCTGCTGCGCCGAGCTGTGGATACATCGCGTCAACAAATCGAGGCGCTGCCCGAAGACGATGTGAGGGCGGGCCTTCCACAGGAAATCCTCGACTTCGCATACTCCTGTCTTGCTATCTGGGGCGGGTTTGAAAAGCTAACAGTAGCCTCGGAAGCCATTGATTTGCAGCACCTCACAGTCACTGGACCTTGGGGTTCTGGAAAGACGTACCACTTGGCCCGGCATGCCAGAGCTGAGATGGAAGCAGGTGCGGCGGTTCATTTCGTTCGCGCCCGTGATCTCACTGACACAGGAAAGGGTCTTCTGGCACAGAGCCAGAAAGGCTTGGTTCCCCAATCGATGCCCGACGAGGCCTTCCTCGCCTGCCTTGATGCTATGGGACGACTTTCGGGCCGGCCGTGTCTGATTGTCATTGACGGCATCAACGAGTGGAGAGACAGCCGCGCTGAAGCCCAGATCCGCCATGTGAAGTCGTCCGTTCAGGCGTTCCCATACGTCAGGTTGGTGGTCTCGCGAAGACAGGATCAGCCAAGCGGAGTGGGTCTGCCGTCAACCTACAGGCACCAGTCACCGTTAAGGGCAGACTTGTCCGCGGAACTTGAGCGATCAACAGGGGCGGTGCCGGGAACAGAATGGCATGCAGCGCTCTCCAACCCTCTTCTTGCGCGTATCGCGGCCCGAGTGATCAATTCAAACATCAATAACGGAACTGGTTCCCTCGTCAGCGAGCAGGCCTTGCTTGATGGCTGGGTTAGAGTCCTTGCCGGAGAATACTGCAAGCTAAATCCCGCAGGCAGCGCCAGATTCGTTGAACGTGTGGCGGGAGAGTTAGGGCGTGCCGGTGGAACAAGCCAACGACGAGCGCTGTTAGAACGACTCGGGGGCAGTCATGAGGAACTGGATAGAGTTCTCGATTTCCTGGTTCTGGAGGGACTCCTAGAGCAAACTCAAGAACAAGATGAGGTCCGATTCCTATGGCAGGGTATCGCGGACATTTTTCGCGCACGTGTGGCTGCGGAAGCCGGTATGACGTCCGTTTTCGAGCTTTTTCATTCCACACCCACCGACGAACGTCCGCACCTTCTCGATAACCTCGCTGCAATCCTTCCCTCCATAACCCCGCCCCGAGAGTTGCCCGATCTCCTCCAACGGCACCTGTCGGAGGAAGAGTTACTCGGCTCATTCGCCAGGTCTTTGAGCAGCCGTCCGCCAGACGCGACTACTCCGCGGACACATGAATTGGCATTGAGGGCACTTCGTTTTGACGAAAGCTCCCATCTGGTCCTTCGTGCGGCGCTCCAATCCGCGTGCGGAGGTGCCGCTGCAATTTCTGAAGACTGGTTCTCGAAAGCTCTGGGAACTATGAATGTGAACGAACGGTCAGAAGTGTGGCCCTCGGCGATTGCTGGCTTCCTCGATAGTGAAGACGGTGTAGATCTCTTTCGCCAAATGCTCGGCCGGGTGTCATCGCGGATCCTGAGCATCAGCGACGCAGATGCACTCGAGCTAGGTATGTTTCTTGCGTGGTTCAACTGCGACACGACCCGTGATGATGTAGGCGAGTCGACGGTCCGCATCCTCACTGAACTGCTGCATAACCATCCTCGGATTTTCAATACCTTGATCGCCCGCTCGACGCAGTGTAAAGATGACCACCCAATAGAAGCTGTCATCGCGGCCGGTCTTGGTCATATCAAACGGTGGCCACAGAATCGAAGCTCTGAGGGGATCAAAAGCGCATTAGCTGAGTTAGGAGAGTCATCCGTCGCACCACGTTCTTTCCGGGCGCTGGAGGACCTTCACCATGCCCGTTATGCAACTGAAACGAGCTTGGACGCAGGTAGCAAAGAGCCCCTAATACCGCTTCATCGCTTCCTCGCGGAGAGTCTGCAAAGGTCCGGAGGTCGGGGAAACACATGGTGGACTTTCCGCGGGGCTCCCCAGTTCATCGATGTGGAAGACTCCATGATTTTTAAGGACGGCTTGCGCGCAAAGGACGTTGCCAGGATCGAAGCGAGCATTGTCCGGGAACTGGGGCTTTCGAACCGGCATCTCAAGACATTGCGGAAGGTCCAAAGGATAGAGAGGCTGGGCCTCAGTAACCACATGGACGCAGCAATGCATGTATCCAGCCTTACCCAAGGGCGGTGGTGGGCCCGTCAGTACGCGCAGTTTCCGTTTGGGAACCAAGTTTGGGCTAACGGCTACCACGTCAAAGCCGGTTCTCCCCTCAACGTTGACACGCGAATGCTCACCGAGTCCGGGCAGACGATGATACCGATTCTGGATGCATCAGTGCCCGTGTCCATCAGTATGTTCCGGAGCGATTCCACAACCGAGGGCGCCTGGTGGAGTCCTGACATCACAAAGAGAATCGACCGTGACACCTCGATCATCACTGATGAGAACGATGTTGAATGGGTAATCATCAGTGGGGGATTGCGGTACCTATCGCCCGCCCCTGAAGAGGCGGATGCCCCGGTGTTTAACGTCGGGCAAAAGATTGTCCGGATGGCCGAGCCGAAGAAGGATGGGACCCCCATGCCCGGGAGCCGAGGGCACCTCTTCCTTCAGTTTGACGCAAGTTTGGAGGGACCTGCCGCCTCCTCGAAACAGGCTCAGCGCGGCTTCGGGGGGAGCTTCGAGCGGTGGTCCGATATCTTCAAGGCTGAGGGCTCGGGCCACCACACTACAGAAACTCATGAGGGTGGCTCCAGCTTTATCGCCCCGAACTACAGGCTTCTGTCCCTTCTCCAAGCAAGTTGGACGGGTGAAGACGTCGACTGCACTAATGCAGAGGGGGTCCTTGTCATCACAAACCCCGCTGGAGCGCGAGGTCCCAGGATGATCGCGGTCCGGCGAAACGCCCTGACGGAAGCTTTGGCGGAGCAGAATGCAACTTTGGAAATAAGAATAAAGCTAGTCGATTTCAAATACCGTTTGCCAGGTTCGGGAGACAAGAATGCAACGATTCATTGGAGCTAGCCAGCCGGCGTCGGTTGAGCACTAGGGTGCCGACGAGCCGGCGTGCTTCATTGAGCCGGCCTCAAAGTCCGGCAAACCCTTGACGGCTTACTTGCATTTTGCAAGTATGAGCCGCATGAGCCTCTTTATCACCTGCCCTGTTGAAAATGTCGAGCGTTCCACCTCCTTCTATACCGCCCTCGGTTGGACCCTCAACACCGAGATGTCCGATCACAACGTGTCATGCTTCGCGATCGCGCCCGAGCAGTACGTCATGCTCGGCAGCCGCGAGATGTACGCGAGCGTCGGCGGCGCCGAGGAGCTGATCGGCGGACCCGACACCCCCTCGAAAGTCACGGTTTCATTCGACCTCGGCAGCCGCGAGGCGGTCGACGAACTCACCGAACGCGCGGGCGCCGCCGGTGGGCGGATCGGTGACACCGACGACTACCCCTTCATGTACCAGCGCCAGTTCGACGACCCCGACGGCTACCACTACTCACCGTTTTGGATGAAGCCGGACGCTGATCAGACCGCGTGAGCAACCTCGCCGCGGCCCTCGACATCGTCGGATCGCGGTGGGCCCTGCTCATCGTTGAGCGGCTGCTCGACGGGCCACAGCGCTACGGCGATCTGCAGCGCGATCTCGGAGTCCCTACCAACATGCTCGCGACCCGTCTGCGCGAGCTGGAGACCGCCGGTGTACTGTCCCGGCTGCCCCTCCGGCACAACACCCGGGCCTACGCGCTGACCGATAGAGGGCTCGCCTTGCGCGAGGCGATCGATGCGCTGGCATCCTGGGCGGCGAGTAACGGCCCTGATTCCTAAGACTTTTGGACACCCAAATGGGCTGGGCGATGTTTGGTGACACTCAACGCTAGTGCGGGCGGTGACGTCTCGGGCGATACGTCCGGCCGAAGCTTCGTTCGGCGCCCTTGTAAGTTTCTGCGAGTTCCCAGTCGTACCGGTATCCGCCGGCTACCTCGAAGATCCGGGTGCCATCACCGAGGAACACGGGCGCGACGAAGACCTGCAGCTCGTCGATGAGGTCGTGTTCGAGGGCTTGACGGGCGATGTCCGCGCTGATGATTTGTATGTTCCTGTCACCGGCGATCTGTTGAGCGCGATCTATCGCCTCAACTATTCCGCAGTCCATCGCCACGATTGAAGGATCGTCGGCTATTTCGTGGGGTCGGTGGGTAAGAATGATCTCGGTTCCCGACCATGCGCCACCGTACGCCTCGGACGTCATTTCGTCCCGCTCGTTGCGTTGGGCTTGTGCAGCGTCGTAGCCGTTTCTGCCGGCGATGATCACTGCGACTTCCCCGGCCATTCGTTCAGTGACACCCTCGGCCAGGGGCTCCGCAGCAGCCAGCCAGCTCATGTCATGATCAGGTCCCGCGATGAAGCCGTCGAGTGAACACGTGAAACCCCAAGCGACTTTGCCCATGATCGTCCTCATCGAGTTCGGCAACAAACGAGTCCCTACTCATCCGATGCTACCTAACCCGCGGCCGTTGCTTTGGAGCGTGGCCACGTTGTACCAGGCATTGCCGCCGTCGAGGCCAATGGCGCTGGCCGTCGCGGAAGGGGTAACCGTTGGCGCGCAGCCCGTTCGGATTTCCGGATGGCATCACAAACTCGGCCGAGTGACGGGCTGCTGCAGCTCGGTCACCCAGTCGGACTGGTCCTCTGAAATTGCTCGGACGTAAAGTTCCCGGCAGGGCCCTGAATGGAGGAGCCCTCGGGCGAAGATCTCTGAGTGGAGTGCTTGCCAACTTTCCGCAATGTGCTCCATGGAACCGAGATGGACGCCGCAGGCGGCATTTTCGACAGCTGGCAGCTCGATGATTTCGAAGCCGTCGCGGGGCGGGCCGGTGTAGGCGTAGCCAGCGATGATTTGCAGGCCGTCTTCAACCGTTTCGTACAGTGCGACTGGAGTATCCAGGGTTCCGTGCTCATCACCGATGATCCGGTAAACAGCGTCAAAGGCGGGACCCACTGCGCCC
Source organism: Paenarthrobacter sp. NPDC091711 (assembly GCF_044756605.1). Classification (NCBI taxonomy): domain Bacteria; kingdom Bacillati; phylum Actinomycetota; class Actinomycetes; order Micrococcales; family Micrococcaceae; genus Paenarthrobacter; species Paenarthrobacter sp. NPDC091711. The sequence continues at coordinate 354,347 of NZ_JBIVTF010000002.1, read as the reverse complement.
GCGACCTCAGGCTGGTCTGCTACGACCATGCGGCGGGCTGCGAGGCGGATAGAGGGCAGGGGCTTCTCGATGATCTCGATCTGGGACATGTGGTTCTCTTTCTCGATGAGATGGAGCCTGCGTTGCACGTCTGCGAGCCGGCCAGCAGCGATCCGGTGTTCCTGCTCAACCTCTGCGCGGCGAATCCGCAACAGAGCTGCGATGCGATCGGCCTCGACGCCCTGGTCAAGAATCGACGAAATATCGTCAATGCCGAAGCCCAGCTGGCGCAGTGCAACAATTCGATGCAGGCGCTCTAGTTGAGATGGATCATAGGATCGGTAGCCACTGAACTCGTCAACGTGGGCTGGCACGAGCAGACCTGCAGTGTCCCAATGCCGCAGCATCCGATGGGTCACCTGCCCGATCTGCGCGAAAGCTCCGATGGATAACATGTCTCAGTTCTCCCGCCTTCCACAGTGTCAGAGTCAAGTATTGCCTGAACCGCTACGGCCCGGCCGATTCTCATCCTTCGGATTCGAGACCTCTCATTGTCGAGCAAGACGTCAGATGCCGCGGAGGAGGCCGGCAGCTCATGGATTTGCTTTGGGCGTGGTCTGGTAGCGTCGGGCAACGAACACTTGGGGGAATATTGGACACCGAATTTGCCAGGGTAAGACCTGATCGACCACGTCTATTCATGATGATGCGTCGGAGCGCCACCGCCCGTAAAACGTGGGTATGGGCGGGCTTGGCCATCATCCTCGTTGTAGCAGCGTCCGCCCCTATTGTTTGGGTTGCCATACAAGCCTTCGCCGAGGAGTGGTGCGAATATCAACCCGGGGGCAGAGGCGGCGCCGAAATTCGCTCGGTCGATGATGTTCCGGCCTTGTGCCGTTAGGCCTTTGGAGAACCACGGCTCCCCACATCGCATTCCTTCAGCTCACGATTCCCGTAACACCCGCCGCAAAACTGCCCGGTGAAGGTGCCACAAACGCTTCACACCCAGTCCGGGAGTAGCCCTTATCACCGCCGCTGCCTACCCAGCGCTCGGGGTACCTTGAACTAGCTCCTGCCCAACCGTCGGCACGGACCCGGGCCACTCGCCGTATCTGGCCACAAGATCGGCCCCTATCACGCTGACCGCCGAGCCGGCGTACTTCATGGAGCTGAGCCCAAGGCTGGTAAGGGCCGCCGAGGTTGTCTCTGCGGTGCGACCCGCACCGCTCACCCCCAGCGTGACGTATTTCTTCGGCGCATACTCGTCCTGGGACCACACCTGTGCCAAGACGGAGTCCAGGAGTGCAGCCTCATCACCAGTGAAAGCCTCGGAAAGCTCCACATTCACGGAAAGGTACGGGGTTAGGCCGTCGTATGCTCTGCCTATACGCACCGTGACGCCGGGGGTTTTGGCGATGTCAGCTTCGGCCGCGGCAGTGCTGCGATGCGGATCCGAATTGTCGTCGGGCACCGTGCATCCGGCGAGCAACGCAGAGCAGAGCAACAGGATGGTGATGCCCACACGTGGGCGTCTGGCCATCACTTGCCCACAGGATCGAGGTCGGTGCGCTCGGCAATCACAATGTCTTTGACGTCCGTAACGTCCGACGGTTCCGGCGCCGGCACAAACAAGGCCACGGGGAGGGTGACGTCCGAGCATTCCAAAGCTGGAATCCCGACGGTGGACTCCACCCGCATGGTTCCGTCGGGCAGCCGCTCCATCCGGTATTCCACGCCGTAGCCCTTCAACTCGTCAGGCACTTTACCCTCCTCCGAGGACCACTCCGTTGCTTTGCAACCCCTCACGGCTGCCCGGTCAGGGTCACCCCGGAAAGTGGGCGTCACGGTAAGCGGCAGGAACGGTGTTGGCCCGGGAAGAATGTCCGGGCCTCGTCCCTGTTTGACGTCATCGAATGCTGGCCTCGCAGCACGGCTCCGCGCGTCCCTACTGGCGGTTTTTACCAGCTCGGGTATGGAGAAATCGTTGATGTTGCGCGCCACGGCTTCTGCCTCAAGGAACTTTCGCGTGGCCTGCACCCAAGGGTCGGCCTCAAGCGGTCCGCTGGGTGCGGCACCCTGCCACTCGACGGCCGGGTACGGCGGCGCTGGCCGCTTTACAACCCGGCATCCGGCAAGCCCTCCGGCCGTAACCGCGGCGAGCACCATCACCGCTGTAGCCGAAAGCAATCGGTGGTGCCGCCGTCGTACATCTGTGCCGTGCATTAAATCCCCCAAAGTAGCCCGAACTTTTCCCGGGCTCCTTCAACCCTAGGGGTGAAGTGGGGAGGCTGCGATGGGCACCGCAACCCATCCGGTATTCAGCCCTTGGTAATGAGCGACGCCGGGGGCTCGGGAACCGCTGCTGGCCACGGACCGTATCGGTCATCCAGGTCCTGATTGGCGAGTTCCAGGGAGGACCCGCCGGCATACCGGGCAGAGTCGATGTTCAGCGATGCCAGGAGTGCCTTGGTTGTGTCTGCGTTCTGCCCTGGGGCTTCGAAGCTGAAGCGCACCAAGCGTCCCCGATCCACCTCATTCTGGGAAGCGAGCTGCGCCAACGAGTAGTCAATGAGAGCTGCCGGGTCACCGGAGAAGGCATCTGTCGCGGAGAGGGTAGCGATCACGTATGCGGTGGTGCCGTCCCATGCGCGGGCCGCCTTAAACTCCGCTCCCGGGATTCGGGCAACTGCTTCCTCCGCTGCGGACATTGATCGCGTTGCGGCGGTGCTTGATGAGGCCGCCGGGGGAGTGGCTTGGTTCTCAGTGATGCAGCCGCTCAGCAGCGTCACAATTGCTACAGCGGCGACGCCGAGCCGGACGGTTTTAGCGATTGTCATTGGTTGCGTCCTGGGTGTCGTCGCCATCGTCGCCGCGTAGGGAGACGATCATGCTTCGCAGCGCCTTAAAAGCCGTGGCCTGTTCGTCCTGGGTCATGCCGCCGAGCATCTTGACCTCGACGGCGCGGACGGCAGCGCTCGCTGTGGCGAGGCTGCTTCGACCCAGGGGAGTCAGCTGCGTGGGAAGGACTTTCCCCACGCGGGCCTCCTCCGGGCGGGTCACGTAGCCGTCGCGTTCCAGGGCTTGGAGCAGCACATTCATGGATTGCCGGGTGACGAACGCTCCACGGGCCAGCTCGGAGTTGGACAAACCCGGGCGCTGCGCCAGGAGTTCAAGGCAGGAGTAATGGGTGATGGTCATTCCAAGCGGCCGAAGCGCTGCTTCCATGGCGGCGCGTAGGGCACTCGATGCTTCTTTGAGCAGATACCCCAGCGACGTGGTGAGATCGATCCCGCGTTGACTCATGTCAGTATTCTGACATAGGTTGTCCGTGTCAGATAACTGACATCTAATCGAAGGAGCATCACATGCCCGTCACCGGCCCCGACTTCATCTCCCTCCAAATACGCGACCTCGGCGCATCCCAAGCGTTCTACGAGCAGTACCTCGGCCTTGTCCGCTCGCAAGCAGGTCCGTCCCACGCCGTCGTGTTCGACACGAAGCCGATCGCTTTCGCGCTCCGCACCATCGCTCCCGGGACGGACCTGGCGTCCGTTGATCAGCCGGGCGTTGGCGCGGCGATCTGGCTCCACGCCACTGATGTCCAAGCCATTCACGACGCATTGGTCGGCGACGGCCACGCCATCATCACAGACCCCATCGACGGCCCGTTCGGCCGGACGTTCACCTTCGCCGATCCTGACGGGTATCACGTGACGCTTCACGACCGCGGTTAGGCGCTTCGCCTGCGAAGGGTTCCCCACCGGCGTCGGGCAACCTTCCTTCCCTGGAAAAGGCCATCAATGATCAAGCCGCAAAGGGCTACCGGCTCCACACCATCACCACTGCCAGCAGCGGGAGCAAGGGAGTGATCGGCGGCGGTGACCGTATTCAGGCCACCATGGTGTTTGAACGCGTCGGCTAAGTCGTTCAACAACCAGGATTCCTGGCCCTGTCATAAACGGCGTCGTGTAGCTTTTACAGCCGAGAGTCAGCTTACAATTTCCTGGGGGTCAGCTGGTGGTCTCCAGTTGCCCGCGATCAGCCCTGTTGAGGCTGCCCGCGCTTTCCCTAGGATGCCTGCATATGGTGAAAAACTCCCGACTGCGCCCGCTGAGTTCCATCGGCATAGCAGTAACCACACTTCTTATCAGCGGGGGACTGGCCGTTCAGCCAGCGGCCGCCGCCGATCTCAACGACATCGTCCCGAGCACCCCGCAAGCCCTTCAGCCGACACCCGAAACGGCTACGGACCAATTCATTGTTGGTCTTCGGGACAACGCTGCTCAAACGGCCGCAGTGAAAGCCGAGAAGGCGGCCGACCAAGCAGCTGCCAAGCTTGGTGTCTCGACGGAAAGCTCGCGCCAAAACGCCGCGGGCGGGCACATCATCAAGCTCGACGAAGCCCTCACACCGTCGGAAGCTGCAGTTTTCGTGGAGACGCTCCGCGCTGATCCTGCCGTTGCTTACGCAGAGCCCGACGTCATCATGCACCCCACGGCCCATTCCAAGGACTACGGCTACACGGAGCAGTGGAACCTATGGGATAACTTCGCCGGCGTCCGCACTCCCAGCGCCTGGAACTATAACCAGGGCGAAGGTGTGGTGGTGGCAATCGTTGACACCGGCATCACCAGTCACCCCGAGCTGAACGCGAATGTGCTGCCCGGCTACGACATGATCTCCAGCGCAGCCGACGCGCGGGACGGTAACGGCAGAGACCCGGACCCCACCGACCAGGGGGACTGGGTTCCAGCAGGAGAATGTGAAGATCAGAGTCCCGCTGAAAATTCTTCATGGCACGGAACGCACGTTGCAGGAATTGTGGCCGCCGTTGGAAACAACAGCATTGGCATCAGTGGCGTAGCGTCGAAGGCAAAGATCCTTCCCGTGCGGGCGTTGGGCGTCTGTGGTGGCTACAGCTCCGACATCGCTGACTCCATCATCTGGGCTGCGGGCGGCGTGGTGACTGATCTGCCCATCAACCCCAACCCGGCAAAGGTGATCAACATCAGCCTCGGTGGCGTGGCAACGTGCTCCGCCACCTACCAGAACGCCATCAACTTTGCGTACAACGCAGGTGCCGCTGTGGTGGTCTCTGCAGGAAACTCCAACCGCCCTGCATCAGACATCAGCCCCGGTAACTGCCAAAACGTCATCACCGTGGCGGCGAGCACCAAGTCCGGCGCGCGGGCAGAGTATTCCAACTACGGAAGTGCCATTGACCTGACGGCGCCCGGCGGCGACATGACAACAGATGTCACCGGAGGCATCCTGTCCACGTTGAACTACGGAACCACCACACCGGATGAACCCGCTTTTGCGTTCATGCAGGGCACGTCCATGGCGTCTCCTCACGTGGCGGGCATCGCAGCTCTCCTCTTCTCGGCTGAAGGCAACACCCTCACGCCCCAGCTGCTGGAACAGCAGCTCAAAGAATCAGCGCGGACGCTTCCGGCCGGTTGCTCCGCTGGCTGTGGTGCAGGTTTGGTAGACGCCACGACGGCGTTGAAAAAGTTCGGTGGCGCCGCTCCTCTTCCAGCGCCGCACCAGAAGCTCACCGATTTCAATGGTGACGGCACCAGCGACGTTGTCGCTCGTGACGCCAACGGTGCCTTGTGGCTCTACAAGGGCAGCGGTTACGGCAACTGGAGGGGCGGCCGCACCCAAATCGGCGTCGGCTGGAACGTTATGACCGCCGTCGAAGCCCCCGGTGACTTCAACGGAGACGGCTATGCGGACGTTATTGCCCGCGACGGCAACGGCGTTCTGTGGCTGTACCCCGGCAATGGATGGGGTGGTGTGCTTGGCCGCACCCAGATCGGTGCCGGCTGGAACGTGATGACATCCATCAAGTCAACTGGTGATTTCAACGGCGATGCGACTGCTGATGTTATTGCCCGTGACGGCAACGGCGTTCTGTGGCTGTACCCCGGCAACGGCACCGGCGGTTGGCTGCAGCCCCGCCAGATCGGTACCGGCTGGAACGTCATGACAGCCATCGACGGCGTGGGCGACTTCAATGGCGACGGCAAAGCTGACGTTATTGCCCGCAACGGAGCCGGTGCCCTCCTGATGTACCCGGGCAACGGAGCCGGCGGCTGGCTTGCATCGGCCCAGATCGGTGCAGGGTGGAACATGTTCAACGCCATTGAAGCCCCGGGCGACTTTGACGGCGACGGAAAAGCAGACGTCCTGGGACGCACCAGCGGCGGAGAACTGATCCTGTACGCAGGTAACGGCTACAGCTGGTGGCTGTACTCCGAGCAGGTCGGCAGCGGCTGGAACACCATGAACGCCTTCCTGTAACACTGGATGCGGCGGCCCGGAAGCTTTGATTGCTTCCGGGCCGCTTTCGTTTCCTTCCAGCATCCGCACGGGTTCCGTGGGTAGAGTAGAGGCCTGAAGATCGCCGGATTGCAGTGGATACGGAGCACGAATTGTCAGCTTGGCTAGAACTCGGACCGGACAACTACGTCTTGGAAACCGAGGGATCGTTACTCAATACCGGGCTGGTGGTGGGCTCTGAGCTCGCCATGGTCATCGACACCGGCTGCGGCCCGCGCCAAGGCCGCGAGATCCTCGCTGCAGTCCGCGAAAAGACCCAGCTTCCGCTGGTTGTGGTGAACACCCACGCCCACTACGACCACTTCTTTGGTAACGCAGTATTTGCGGACGACGGCGTCACGGAGTTTTGGGCGCACGCCAACTGTGCGGCCACTATTGAACGCGACGCCGACAACCAGCGACGCTTCGTAGCCACCAACGAACCCGAGATGGCAGCGGGGGAGGGCGACGCCGTGGACATCGTTGTCCCCAACGCCTTGGTCCACGATCAGCCTGTCCTCGTTGATCTGGGCGGCATCACCGCTACGCTCTTCTACCTGGGCCGCGCACACACGGACGGCGACCTCCTTGTTGGAACCAGCTCCACCCTGTTCGTGGGTGACCTGGTGGAGCAGGGCGCGCATCCGTCCTTTGAAGACTCGTACCCGGAGGAATGGGCGGATGCCCTCCGGCACATTTCAGCCCTGCGCCACCGCTACGAATTCCTGGTCCCCGGGCACGGTGAACCGGCCAGCGATGAGTTCGTCAAAACCATGGCTGACACCATGGGCACGGCGGTCCGGCAAGCGACGCAGTCCATTCGCGATATGCCGTCCGACGCCACAAAGGCCATTCCGGTGCTGCCTTATGGCCCGGAACAATCACGCTGGTTTATCAAGAGGCTTCAGGAAACCAATGCCCACGGGCGTTCCTCTGTGGCCACTCCGGACTTTGGACCGGAAAAGACAGGCTTTTATCCTTCGTAAAACAAGGTTCCTTACAAATTTGTCATTTTGTTTACTCCCAACCATGGACTAACCGCGTGATGCCGTCCTAGGATGAAGGCGACCAATGGTTCGCGACTACCTGGGGGTGTCGAGATGAAGGGTTCACGCGTGTTTCCGCGTGCTACCAGCATTCTCCGCTCCGTCATGGTCGCAGGCGCTGGAACCGCAATCTGGATGGCACTCTCCGCTTCGGCGGCAAGCGCAGACACCGGAACCCCTGAAAATAACCTCTTGGGCAGTGCCACGTCCTCAACAACCATCAGTGTTCCGGTGCCGAATGTACCGCTGCCAAACGTGGTCAAAGGCGTAGTACCCACCAACCAGATCAACGTCCACGTGCCTGCCGTGACACCCCTTGTGGAACACCTCGGCGGCACGGTTGATCAGGTGGTTGCAGCGGTGCCCGTGGTCAACCAGGTGGTTCCCCCGGACACTGCGGGAACTGTGGTGAACACGGTGACAACTCCTGTCACTAACACCGTGGACAACACCGTCAATGAAGTTGTACCGCCGGTGAATCAGCTTCTGGAACCCGCTCGGCTGGAACCAGTCACCAGCGCGGTCACCCCGATCGTGGATCCCATAGTTGGCGTGGTGGACACCGTACTGGCTCCCGTCGAATCCGTCATTCCGCCGGTGGTAGCTCCACCGGTCCCGCCGGTAGTAGTACCGCCAGCCGTCGCACCTCCGGTCACAGCACCTGCGGTTGAAGTTCCCAGCGTGCCGGGAACTGACGCTGCTGTTGACCGGGCCGCGGTGAACGCTGGCGCTCCGGCGACTACCGGCGTCGTACATTCCACAAACTCAACGGTTCCCGAGCCCGGAAAACTGAGCTCCAGCGGGACCGTTCCAGGCGTGAACGCGGGCGCATCAGCGCTCCTGAATCCCGCTCGAAACTTTGGTCCCACGGGGATCACCGCGGTGCTCGGCGGCGCCGCCTCACCCGCCGATCCCGCATCACCCGCAGAACTCCCTTCCGACCCCGCCGCAGTGCCCGGCAGCCTCACGGGTGCTGGCTCCGGCAACTCCCAAAACGGTCCACCCAGCCCCGCAGCAGCATTCCTGCAGGGCGCCCTGATCATTCCCGTTGACGCTCTGCCCGGCCTTGCATCGGCCGAGACTGAACAACATCCAAAGCCGGTGTGTTTCGACCCCGGTTCCTCTCCTGACTAGTTCCCCAGCCAGCCGCGCAGCTCTTCGCGGCAGATGGTCATTCGGGCGATCCGTCACTCGGACGTCCTTGGGAACAACCTCTTCAGGAGAGAATCACAATGAACACGACCATACGCAAGTGCCTCATCGGCACATGCTTTGCCGGGGGCATGATCGTCCTCAGCGCCACCGCGGCAAACGCCGCGGACACCACCAGCGGCAAGGACGGACTCCTGTCCGGCACGCAAGTGGTGGCGCCAGTAACAGCGCCGATCAGCATCGGCGGAACAGCACTTGGACTGTTGGGGGATTCAGCAGCTACGACGTCCGCGCCGGCACCTGCTGCAGGTTCGGGTGCGGCTGGTTCGGTCTCAACACCGGCTGCAAGCACCAGCGGTTCCAACGGCATCGGCTCCGGAACGCAGATAGTTGCTCCGGTAACGGTGCCCATAAACCTGGGCTCGTCGTCAGTGGGTCTGCTGGGGGGCTCCACTGCGGCGAGCTCAGCCACACCTGCCGCACCAGCAGCACCTGCTGCTCCTGCTGCGGCAACAAGTTCGACGCCGGCAGCCAGCACCAGCGGTTCCGACGGAATCGCCTCGGGAACCCAAGTTGTTGCTCCGGTGACGATTCCCATCACGCTGGGAGCCACATCCGCCGGTGTACTTGGAGACTCGGCTGCTACAACTTCAACTCCTGCTCCGGCCCAGGCTCCCGCTTCGGGGCCGGCACCGGCGCAGGCAACGACGTCGGGGGGAGAGGGTATCGCGTCCGGCGCTCAGGTAGTGGCTCCGATTTCGGTCCCTGTTAACATCGGAGCCACTGCCGTGGGTGTTGGCGGGGACTCCGCTGCTACCTCGGGCCCGGCTGCTTCCTCGGGCACATCGGCTCCGGCTCCTGCCGCTTCCGCTGCTTCCACCTCGGGTTCGGATGGCATTGGTTCGGGAACGCAGGTTGTTGCTCCGATTACGGCTCCGATCAACCTGGGTTCGACCTCGGCTGGTCTGTTGGG